>JAKIYB010000071.1:0-9429 GCA_022708765.1 Armatimonadota bacterium
GTCACCTCGGAGACGACGGTGGAAAACCTGGTGCTCGCCCAGGATGTGATTCAAACGCGCGTGAGCGGCCTGCTGAAAGGCGCGGTCATCGTCAGCGAGAAGCCGTTTAGCGAGAATGGCTATGAGGTGGTGCTGGCGGTCAGCTTGTTTGGCGAAGATACCGCGCTGGCGCGGAGCATTGACTTGCCGGCGCGGTTTAAGCAGGCCAATCCGGAAGTGACGATCACTCCGCCGGCGTCGAAAACCGAGCCAAAACCCCGGCGCCACTTCCCGGTCATTATACGGGCCTGGTGATTGATTGTCGGGGCCTGAACCTGTCCCGCTCCATGTGCCCGCGTATTCTGGACCAAACCGGTGGCAACCTGTGGAGCACGCTGACGGTTTCCGCTGATCTGGTGAACGAGCGAGGGATCGCCGGCTACTTCGCTTCGCTGGACGACCCGGATCTTGCGGACCGTGTTGGAAAGCGCCCGCTCGTGGTAAAGGCGCTCCGCGTGAGCGGAGGTAAGTTCTTTAAAACTGATGCCGTGCTCAGTCCAGCGGATGCCGAACGGGTACGCGCCGAGAACGCCAAATCGCTGTTCCTCGACAAGTTGGCGGTGGCATTTCTGACTGAAAACTGACCAGGCAGACAACGAGGTGTGGAGGAGGATCCCTTCAGTTTCCGCTACGTCATGGCCGTGCCAGAGCGCGCGATGCTGGCCAGCGACACCATTACGATAAAAGTGACTGGCGTACTGAAGCATGCGGCGGTTCTGCAGGAAAAAGAGATGAAAGACGGAACCTGTATCACAATATTAGCGATTCCTCTGCCTGGAGAAGGAGGCGCCATCCAGGACATTGACTGCCGATGCGATCTCGCCCCTCGGGGTAATCCATCGCTTAGTGGGGCAACGCCCCATTTCTGGAGAAAGGATAGAACAATGCTTCAACGAATGTCCCACCATAACGCCCGACGCGATTATGGATTGATCGTCATTCTCTTCGCGCTTGCGTTGACCCTGTGCTCATCGGCGTTCGCTCAGGATGGGCAAGATGCGGAATTGAAAACCGTTGTTGCGCAAGGCGTGGGGGCCGGACCGGATAAAGCCAAAGCGCGCGATGAAGCCATCCAGGATGCTCAACGCAAAGCTGTGGAACAGGGCCTGGGATTGTTCATCAAGTCTGAAACGCTGGTGCAGAACCTGCAGTTGGTTTCGGATACCATCTACAAGGAATCTTCCGGTTTCGTGCATACCTATACCGTAGACTCCGAGAATTACAATGCGGAGAAGGATCTCTACTGGGTGAAGATTACCGCCAAAGTCTCGCTGCAGCGCCTGGAAACACGGTTAGACAACCTCTACGAAAAACTGAAAATCGCCGGCAATCCCCGCATTATCATCGCGTTGAATGGCACCGCCAGTCTGCGCGATCCTGAAGGCATCGCCAATGCGCTGACCGCCGAACTGGTCGAAAAAGGGTTCAAGGTGATTGATGATGAGCAACTCATCGCCGTGCGGCAGAAAGATGCGCTCCGACTCATCCGCAACGGAGACATTGATGCGAAGACCGTAATGCTGCTGCAGGACAAAGCTGACATCATCATTGTCGGGAAGGTTTCCGCGGATGCGGCCGAGCGCATTCTGGATGATCCGGTCACGATCTCGCAGAAAGTGACGCTGGATGCCAGAATCGTCAGAGTGGATACCGCCCGGATTCTCGGCGCGAAGCGCGGCCTGGGTGTCGGGGCAGGCTTCTCCGCGAAAGCGGCACTCGAGGCCGCGGAAGAGAAAGCCGGCACGGATTATCTGGCCAAGAACCTTCGCACCCTCCTCCAGGCGGTGCTGGACCCCTGCAAGGAATATACCGTTAAAGTCACCCCCTGTACCTTCGGTCAGTTGACGGCGGTCGAAAACAAGCTGGTCGAGTCGCGGTTCGTTCGGCAGGTTGACGCGCGCTTCGAAGAAGGGTACGGAACCCTGTCGGTCTTCTTCTCCGGTAGCGCGAAACTGCTGGCAATGCATCTGGAATCCCAGGGCGAAAATGGTATTCGGCTGAAGGTCGTCTCGGTGACGGGAGTGTCGGTGATGGTGAAGCCGGCGCACGACTGAGTAATTGGCATTCCGGTACTTCACGTATCGCGAGATAGCTATCTGAAAGGAGTTGGTATGCGCGCACTACGATTCATCGTTGTCGTTCTCGTTACGCTGTTCATCCTCGGTATGCAGTCCGTCCAAGCGCAGGGGCCAGGTACGTTAACTAGTGGCGAGAGACCGTTCAATAACGAGAACGCGCATAAAGTCACGGGAGATACTTTCACTTTCAAGGGTGAAGTCACGATCGCCGGGCGATTATTCAACAGTTACGGTTATGTCTATAGCGGGTGGGGCACCTTCAACATCAGCGGGTGGGATTATTTTGTCGCGCACGTTGGCATCAGCGATAATAACAGCGGCAATGGAGAAGTTATCATCGAGACTGATGGAGTGCAAGTTTACAAGCAACAGATCAATGCGGGAGATCAAGCCATCACAGTCAGTATTCCGCTGAATGGGCGGAGAACTATAACCTTACGGGCAAAACGTCATATTATTTTCGCCGAACCGAAGCTGTACAAAGGAAAAACTCCATCAGCACAACCGACGACCCCCGGCACCACGACGACGGTCACGGTTACCGGAACGCCGGCAACCTTTGCCATTGACCCCAATGACCTGGAGAAGCTGGCAACTGCGTTGCGGAAACGCATTGACGGCCGGCCGGAGCTTGCCGCGCGCGTCGCCAGAGGGAAGGTCGCGTTAATGACGTTTTCGTTGGTGGACATCACCTCAGCATCAATAGCCACCAATGTCGCGGAAGACCTGTCCACTTCGATGATCAACAACGATTTTCAACTCATCGAGCGCGGGCAACTGGACAAGGTGCTGAAGGAACTGAAGGTACAGGATACCGCCCTCATTGATCCCGCCACCGCCCAGAAACTCGGCCAGCTCACCGGCTGTGACATGATCCTGGTCGGCAGCATCTCCGACCGGGGCCAATTCGTCGTCATTAACTCACGCCTGCTGGAAACCGCCACCGGCAAAGCGCTGGCGGCGGAACGCGTGGAGATGCGGAAGATTGAAATCAAACGATAGCCGCGATATCACTGCTGCTGAATAATATCCCTGACTATTTGATAACCCGAGGATAACCAGATGAAGTGGTTCATCGGATTCATCGTCATAAGTGTCTGGAGTCTCTGGGGATTGCCGGTATATGCCGATGGGGATCTCCCCAGGACAAATATTGCCGTCCTCGCCTTCTACAATGTGAGCGGCGATCCCGCATGCGACTGGTTGTCGGTCGGCATCGCGGAGACACTGACGGTGAAGCTGGCGCAAGTCCCGTCGTTCCGGCTGGTAGAGCGGATGCGGATGAAGGACTTATTGGGAGAACAGAAAATCGGTGATTCCGGATTGGTGGACGCGGCGACCGCGCCGAAAATCGGGCGATTACTGGGGGCGCAGAAACTGCTGCTTGGCGCGTATCAGATACAGGATGATGCGCTGCGCCTTTCCGCGCGGCTGGTGGATACCACGACCGGTGAAGTCACAACCCCGGTCAGCGTAGATGGTACCATCGAGGAAGTATTCGCCGTGGAAGATAGATTGGCGGCCGCCATTTTGAAGAACTTCGGCATTACGCTCTCTCCGGAGATTGAAGCGAAAATCCGCGTCACCCAGACGGTGAATCCCGCGGCGTTTCAGGCGTATTCATCCGGTTTGACGTATCTGTATCAGGGAGAATTCGCGAAAGCCGCGGTCGCGCTGCAACTGGCAACAGACTTTGATCCGCAGTTCCAACTTGCCTTGCAAACCTTGCGGTTCGCTCAATGGGCACGTCCTGACCTGCGCACCGCGACGTATATGACGAAAGTGAATGCGCCGTATGATGCGGCATACGATGCGATGCTCCGAGCGCTCAAACATACGGTGAAACTGCAAAGTGAGGATCGCGCGCAAGGCAAGCTCTTAGCCAGTCAGGGCATTACCCTTACATCCTGGGGATTGAAGTTGCAGGTGGAACTGGCGGATTTTCACGGAATGACAGGTCTTCTCATACGCTCTCGCACAAAGATTGATATGGTGAACCTGGGCGAGTGCCAGCGTTGTATTCGTAAAATCATGGCGGCATTCGACGAAGAACTGCGCGCGACAAACGAAAAAACAACACCCGCCGCTCAGCGACCTGACGGCACGGGAGAAAGAACTGATCATGAATAGACAGATCCGGGTGCTGTTGCTCGGTACTATGATCCTGGCCCTGTTGCCGTTGACGAACGGGTGTACTGGTGGACCAGTCGGCGCGCTGGTCGGCGCGCTGGTGTGCGGCATCGTACGCGACGCGTTGACCAACAAGCCCATTGCCGGAGTGACGGTGAACGTCGGCGATACCCAGGTGGTGACCGATGAGAATGGGTATTACGCCGTCAGCAATCTGCCGACCGGTACCTATACCTTTCACTTTGCGCTGCACAGTTTCAGTTACCGTGCCGTAGATGTGTCGGTAAACGTCACGGGCGCGCTGAATAACATGAGCATCACGCTTGTCCCCAATACCGTGCCACCGCCGACGAATATCTCCCTAACCCTTCCCCCTCCAGGTATTCATGTGGGACAGGTCGCGCAATTTCAGGGCACCGCCGAAAGTGAGGGGAAGCCGTTAAACGTCTTCTGGACCGTTCAGCCGTCAACCCCATCAAGTGCGTTGATTGGATACATCACCGCGGATGGACGCTTCATTGCCACGACGACTGGAGAGGGCTATATACAGGCGCAAATCGGCCAGACCGCCGGTGGCATTTATGGGGTGGTCACCAGGAATGACGGCGCACCGGTGGCTGGCGCGACCGTCATCATTGCGGCGCATACGACTTTCTCTGACTCAGATGGCACATTCATCTTGCCTGAGCTTGCGCCGGACACATATACCGTGACGGCCACCAGTGGAAGCCTGCATCAATCAGTGACGACCACCGTACAGGTGAACAGCGTCACCACGCTACGATTGACAGTGCAATAGCCAGTCTTTTGTCGCGAAAGGAGAGATGCCATGCAACGCGATTCGCTTGCCATGATACTGGGATGTGTCTGTATTTCAACGCTCCTGCTCCTCGCCGGCTGCGGTGGCGTAGGGGCTGGCCATGGTGCCAATACGGTAACAACGGTGACAATGACGGGACGCGTGGTAGATGCCGCCACTGCCATGGCATTGCCGGGAGTAACGGTAGAATTCCTGCCCAATCCGCGTGGCAGATCTCGCGCTTCGTTTACCGATGTCACCGATGCTGAAGGCACCTATGCCATCAACGATGTCCCCCCCGGCCACACCAGTATGAAGATCAGTTTGGCGGACGGCTCGTATGATGCGATTGAAGTGGAGATCCAGGTGCCGCAAGATCGCCCGACGGCATCGGTAGTGGTCAAACTGGTGCAACATGGCACGGCATTGCCCGCGACCTTGACGCTTGAGCCCAAACACCCAACGAACCTTCCCGTTGGCGCAACCCTGCGGTTTTCAGCGACCCTGGCGCCGGCATCAGTCCTGCAGCCCACGTTCACCCTGCTCGGTGATATCGGCACCATCACGGCGGACGGTTTATTCATCGCGACGCGTCCGGGCACGGGCACGCTGACCGCGACCGTGGGCGCGTTATCCGACAGCACCACGATCACGGTGATCGCGGCAGGTGCTGATGGCGATGGCACCGGCACGTTGATGGGATTAACACTGGATGAACAAAACCGTCCGTTGCAGGCAGTCGCCGTGACCGCGGGCAACCGGACCGTCACCACCGGACTGGATGGCGTCTATGCCTTTGCCAGTGTCGCACCGGGCGCAATGCCTGTCACGGCCTCGCGGGATGGATTTGTCACCGCGCAAC
Source organism: Armatimonadota bacterium (assembly GCA_022708765.1). Lineage (GTDB taxonomy): Bacteria > Armatimonadota > Hebobacteria > CAIYQO01 > CAIYQO01 > JAKIYB01. The sequence continues at coordinate 5,909 of JAKIYB010000071.1, forward strand.
AAAACACCACGCTGCGCGCCGGGGTCACCACTATGCTGTACCTGACGCTCCGGCGGTATGATCCGAATTCGTTTTCTGGTACGCTGACGGGCGCGGTCACCTGGTCGGGCACGATGACGCTGACAGGTGACGTGACGGTGCCGGCCGGCGCCTCTTTGACCATTCAGCCCGGTACCCTTGTCCGCTGCGAAAACTCTGATGATCAGCACGGCGGCAGCAATGTCAATAAAATTGAAATATTCGTCTATGGGGATTTTCATGCCGAAGGCACCGCGGCCGCACCGATTACCTTTACCAGTAAGCAAACACCTGCGTCTTTTCCAACAACGATTATGCAGTTTCCATGGAATGCGCCATGGTTAGGAATCACGATAATGACTGAGCAGTATTCAGGTAGACAAATTCCTAACATCATAATTCGCAACTGCGTTATCTCCTATGCGTCTACAGGAGTAAAAGTTCAGGGAGGACCAGTCACAATCCAAGACACTATCTTTCAATTTAATGAGAACGGAATAGATTATATACCCACCATAGGAATAGACATATCTGCTGAACATCAGATTCTGATTACCGGCTGCACATTTTCAAACAACCTGTTTGGCATGATTAACAGCTACTATCATGATGGTCTCTCTACAGATAATATTACGCAAATTAAATATTGCCGCTTCATCAATAACGTAGACAAAGGGATTTATGGTGGAGGCGGAGATATTTCTTATTGCGTATTTTCTGGTAATAATATTGGAATTTTTGATTCGCACGGCCAGATGCTGAATTGCACTATTCAGAACAATACGACTGGAATTATGATATTAAACACACAAGTTAATCTCATTAAAAATTGTTTAGTTCGAAAAAATCAAGTTGGAGCATTTTTCCTAATTGGCCCTGGCGATACGGTTGAGCACAAACTGGTTGAGAATGATATGATTGATAATACGCAATATGATTTACAGGTTGCGGGTGGTGGATATCTAAGCGCGAACGGAAATTACTGGGGTGAGCCGACGACAACTGAGTTAATACGTAACGCACAGATCTTATCTAAAATAAGCAATAACTATGGATCATGGGGACCAGCAACGATCAGTATTACGGAATGGGCCACCCAGCGCTATACGACATTCCCATTAGAATAATACCGACTATTGAAACTATGATATGACGACTGCCATTCGGAGGTATTTGATGCGATCTGTATGCTTCTGTGTGCTAAGTGGCATGCTCATGATGCTACTGATCGGCTGCGGCGGAGGAGGATCTACACCGGGTCCGACTCTCGTTGCCGTGAGTGGCCTGGTGCTGGATAGCAGCACCCTGACTGGAGTTGCTGGCGCGACCGTGGAACTCACCAGTACCGGGGGACGCGCTACTTCACGCGCGGCGCAATGGCTTGCAACCACCGACGCGACGGGCTACTACGAAATGATAGACGTAGCCCCGGGGCACGCTACTATGAAAATCGCCATGCCGGAAAACAGCCCGTATGATTCCATTGAAGTTGCGCTGTATGTATCGGCTGATCGGCCCTCTTCATCAGTCACTGTGAAATTGAACCCGAAAGGGATTGCGGTTACCGAAATCGCCATCAATCCGAAAACACCTGCCGGATTGCAAGTCGGCGCGACACAACAGTTCACTGCCATTATCGCGACGAACCCACCAATTCCCTTAAGTGCAACATTCACGGTAACTGGCAACATCGGCACGATTGACGCGAATGGGTTGTTTACCGCTACCCGGCCGGGAACAGGAACAGTAACGGCAACATCACGCGATAAAAGCGACTCCGCGGTAGTCACGGTGAGTCCAAATCCAACAAATTCACGCATTGATGTCTCGCCGCGGTCTTCGTTCATTCCGGCGAATAGCGCGGTCCAGTTTGAAGCGCGTATATATTCAGGTGATGACCTGGTTGATCTTCCGGTTGAGTGGAGAGTAGATGGCTATAATGGGATCATTAATGCCTCGGGGGTATTCACGGGTGAGAAGGCTGGCGAGTGCCGGGTTATCGCCAGCATCAACACGCAAACCGGTACCCTGGAAGGATCCGCCGCTGTTACCGTCGGACAGGCAACCGCCCCATGGGTGACTGCCGCCCTGTCATATCCCTGTCCGACTTCCGGACTACCCACTCCTGTAGCGTATAGCGTATCTATTTCGGAGGGAGCACCAGAAACGGTCTGGATGGAAGTAACAACACCCAATGCGACCATCGAGCAAGTGCCTTTGCAGAATGATGGAGCGGGGAAATATGTCGCAACCTGGATGGCGCCGCTGAATACGAACGCCGATGGCCGGGCTGATGTCTATACGCTGAAAGCGTTTGCCCGCTTCCCCGGTGGAGCTCTGAAGATCAGCTCGCAAAACATCGTAACAATACCGGGTGGCTACCAGGGGCCTGCTGATCCTCCGTCACCATCCGAGGCATTTTTTCTGCGCGAACGCCACGATGAAACCAAGCGTTGATTGCACCGGTGGCAATCTCATCTCCCTGACGGGCTCATACTTTTCTTTGTGATAATCTCCCCGGCCGGAGCCATCGAAGATATGGCCTGGGCATTCAAGCGTAGTAACTACCCGGAACATCTACCGCCATCTATGACTCGAGACACGGCGACCGGCAGCCGACAAGATGGAAAAGCTTTGGACCGCCAACAAGGAGACTGGCTCGTTGGATGCTGGTAACCGCGTCGGAGAACCCATGTGCACCTATTGTGCCCCTGGCCTCTCAGCACCAACGCAAAACGCGCTCCAGGCCGTAGCGTAGAGCGCGTTTTGAACTCAAAATTGGTGCCCGGGACTGGATTTGAACCAGCACTCCCTAAACGGGAACTAGGCCCTCAACCTGTCAGCACCGCAGTGATATAGCGAACAAAACCAATGCAATGAACGTAAACACTGCAAACACCGGTGACAATGCTGGCAATGGAAACCGTGATATCCGTAAGCTTGTGCACAAGAATGTGCACCTACTCGATCCTGGGGGAACGATGTATCAACAGAGTCTCCGATATCATACCAAACTGACAGATCCGGTCAACCAGTATGAGCCATCCTGGAGATGCGGCTAAAACGATCTGTTTGGGAATGTGGACGTTGCGCTCAACATCCACGATTTAGCAGCTGGATGTGCAGGTTTGGTGCCTATATTAGAACAACGGCTCAGTATTACCTCCAGAAGATAACAGAAATTGGCTTTGTTTCGGTTGCATACCCCTCCCGGACTCGACATACAGAGTCCCTGATAGTTATTAAAAACATATGTTCTAGATAGGTCGGAATTATACACGCGTTTGACAATGGTATTAGTAGAGATTGAATAGTATGGGAAGGATGCTGGAAGCAAGGTGCACGGCGACCGATGGCGCATGTCCCAGGCAGCTGCTGATGAGTTGCCGCATCATACGCACGTCATCCGATATGCGCCGATCGATCCATGCTGGGTTTCCGATTAGCACGCGAGTGATCCTGGTTGGCAGCGTAGCGAGACGCAGGGGTTTCTCTGGGTCGAG
>JAKIYB010000071.1:9439-12825 GCA_022708765.1 Armatimonadota bacterium
AAAGCGTATCAAGGGGGCAGGAGCCGGAGAGATGCGATGGCACCATGTCTAGGTCAGCCTGCTGGCTAACGCGGTAGGCAACAGAAACATTTCCTGGCAAGGTGGGGATCTCCTGGAAGACCTCCGGGCTTCGCGTCCAGAGCAGGAAGCAAAATGTCGGTGTGCTGCCACATACGGTGATCAACTGCTGCAGCGATTGCCTTCCCAATGTCGGCGTGAGGTATTCACGATCAGGGCTGACCAACACCAGGGGGCAATCTTTTGGCGTGGTCACTGCTGAGGCACCTGAGTCTGCTGTGATACTCGGGAGATGTGTTAGTATCACGGAGTCAACGGTCCGTGTCTGCACGTGCACCGCCGATAACTCCCAGCGGCGCGTGATCCCCAGAAACATGCGATCGGGCATCAATTGTGCGGTCCAACTCGTCCCATCCTTCTTCGCTTTGACCATCGCGACTGCGGCTTTTACTTGTGCTTCAGCGGGAATTCCGTTGTTCTCGATCGCTTGTTGCACCGCATGTTGCCATGCAGCCTGTTTATCTGCATCACTGTCTAACTTAGCCAGATGACGCATTTGGGAGGCATGCCGGGGATTGCATTGTGCACAATTGTGCACAATAATCGCATTGTCCGCATCATCGATACACTGACGAACCGTCCGGCGTGGCAAGCCGTATTCACCCACACAAAAGGTGCTAAAGGATCGGTAACCATTCTTCCGGTAGAGACACTCATCACGGATGCGCTTCAGCGCCTGCCCTTTTTCCACGAATGATAGTTCCGTGCGTGTCAGAATCGCTTGACATTCTTGGAGGGCAATCTCTTGCGCCTCGGTCCAGGGCATCGTGAGTTTCCGCGATTGATGCCGCAGGGACGGGGGCCTTGATGGAGCTTCCGACACCGCAGCGTTTCTGGTCATGCTACTGTCGTTCTTATGCGTCAACGTCATCGTCGGCACCTTCTGCTACATCCATAGTTTCGGCTTCACGACGAAGTGCTTGTTGCGCATCGAGCCGATCCAAGTATTTGTCGATGGTCCGTTCATAGGAGCGGCGGAGTTGGTCAATGTGGAGTAGACTGGCGCCATCCGAAAGATCATATGCGAATGCGCCAGCCATGATCGTTTCGTGACGGCGATAGAGTTCACCTGCCGTAAGCGCGCATGCATCGCTTATCGGTAACGCATCCTCGCCGGGAGTTAGCTCACGCATAGCCCGCGTATTCGCAATTGCCCGGTACAGGGTACCGGTTTCGATTTGTGTGAGGCGCGCCAGGCGCCACAAGGCGGCGACGATGCCATCAACATAGAGTTCTTCAAGGGCACCCACCGGAACCAGTTCTTCCATGAGTGCTGCACGGAGAGCGGTGAATTCGTCTTCGGATTCCCACGCTAACAGGATGCGCTGAGCTTGCAGCCCGTGACGCAGCGCATTCTGCGCCACGCGCGCCTTCCCGGCGGCCGTACGTGGCCCGCTACTTTTTTTCGCGTTTCGACGATTGGCATCATCTTGACGTTGTGACATTGAAGGTTCCTTTCATAGTGGTAATACCTGCGTAATGCGCTGACCCAGCCGTGTGATCCCGTCAGTCGGCCGATGGCGGCGATTTTGGTCTCACCCGCCGTGGTGGACGCTGTTCCGCCCCCGATGAGGACCGTTGCCGCTCTCGTCCGTTTTTCGAGACAATGTATTGCATCAATGCACGTGCATCAGCGCTGGGATCTGTGTCCGTCGGTTGCGAGCGAAGGGCCAACATAGCCGCATCTTTCCGCGCTTGCGCGAGTTGTCGAGAGATCTGGCAATACTGAGTCTGCGCATCTGTTAGCGCCCGCCAATAGGCGGTTGAGAGACAGTCGCGCCAACCCTCCCAGTCACGGGTGGGATTCCGGTGTGACGCGAGAGCGCGAGCGACATGCCGTGGCATGGCTGCCCAAATTTCAGGCGGCAGGTCGCGCAATCGCGGCATCCGAGAGACCGTGGAATGACGTGCAAGACGGCCTGAGGTGAGCGAACAGACCGTTAAGTTATTGGCGTCATGACAATTTTCAAGGAGGTTTGACTATGACTCGCTATTTCAATCTGGAGTTTGATGAGGCTTGTGACATTCTGAATGAGCGCACGCAGCGCCAGCAGTCACAATGTATTGCGCACGCGGGAGATTTGACCTTTGACCCCGTTGCCGATCACCAGGATGGCCAGGCGGTGATGCTGACGGCACGCCTACTGGGGCATCGCTTAAAGATCGGTCCGGCGACGTACCGCAAACTGCTGCAGGATTTCGGACTGAAGGATTGCGCGGACGCGCTTCCACCGGCCGTACTGGCAAAGACACTTAACCATCTGGTAGCTCATCGGCTACGCACCCGCGGCGATGTGCGTGTATGGCACGATTCAGCCGGGTGTTTGATCTACCTGGATTGGATGTATTGCCAACGGGCGAACATGGACAGCGTCGAGACCTTCAGGACAGCGTTCCATGCCATCAGCATGAAGAACCGGTATACGCTCAGGCGGCCAAGGGTGCTGGTGCTTGATGATCTCCCAACGCATGTCGAAGTGACCGCGGATTGCGATAAAGGTCGTGAGGCTATGCCTTACGACACCTTGCTCGGTGGGGTAATGTTGCGCCACAGCGAGATGGGCGTAGCCCCCACATCGCTGTATGCCGCAATCTTCAGAGCGGTCTGCAGTAACCAATTGATATATGGTTATCAAAAAACAGATCCGCGATATCTCGGCGAGATGCGTCTTCCCATCAGGTTAAACGACGTTGCGAGTGGACTTGCAGGTAGTCTCGGAAGTCTGCTTAATCGCATGCGACGCCTGACACATCACCCCTGTATCGAAATTGATGAGGCCGTACCCATCATTCAGAACCGATGGAGCCTTTCATCCGAAACCGCGGACGCACTGGTGGGCATGGCGAACGACCGATACCTGGGGATCGCATCATCTCTTTCCTGGGGCCGGCAGAGTTGTCTCTACGACGTGCTGAACACTTTTACAGCCGTCACCACCCACCGGCACGGACGGATACCGCAAGCAGACTACCAGGTACTTACGCAACTGTCGGACTCGCTGCTGACAGAAGATAGTGCGATTCAGCGACTTTTAGAGTGTGACTTGGTGCCCCACCGTGAAGCAACGTCTCACTCCGCGTTCACGCCCGATATCCAGGATGACTGGTAGTGGGCATGAGTGCGTATATCATGTTAGTAAACCGGACAGTGGTCCGGGTCCCGTTCCGTGCGGCATCGGGAGTGGTCCAAAACGCGTAAGGCCAGGACCCATATAAAGCCGCTCCGCCGGCACCGGCGTGACGGTGCCGCTCTTTCAGGCTTTCGAGGGCAGAAAAGCCTACCGGTCGCGCGAAAGCAGGCCGGCGGG
>JAKIYB010000720.1 GCA_022708765.1 Armatimonadota bacterium
CAAATGGTGATCCGTCACTCAGCTTTCGCAGTTCCGCTGCGGAGGACAGGCCATCTTCACCGCACACGACGTGGAAAAGAGCAACTTTTCACCGGTGTTGGGCACGGGCCAGAGCGCTGGTTCTGGCCGCGTGGTTCGGCACGACGAATTTGTGAGTCCTTGCGGACAGCCACCAAGCAATTCGGTCAGATCGAAGCGCTTGGCGAACTCACCAAGCGCGCGTAGGCCAAAGGCGTGCAGGGTAGCGCCGACGATTCGCCTCAATCACAAGCTCACCATCAGATTGCGCTGTGAAAGCGCGGCGCATACAATCCCAGCCGTGAATCTGAATTCTGAAACCCAACCCGGCGGTGGCGTTCCGCTCTATCAACTCAAAATCACGCTCAAATGGTCGAAACCACCCATCTGGCGGCGCGTCGTCGTGCGAAGCGACATGACACTGGATCGTCTGCATGACATCATTCAAATCGCAATGGGCTGGACGGACAGTCATCTGCATCAGTTCATCACTGGTTCAGGTGTTTCCCGCACATTCTATGGCAGGCCGGAGTTTATCGACGTGGGTAGCGGGATGTTGAATGAGAGACGTTACACCGTGGCCGATCTCGCGCCGACAGCAAAACGGAAGTTCATTTACGAATACGATTTCGGCGACGGCTGGGAGCACGACGTCGTGGTCGAAAAGATTTTACCGCCCGATCCGACGTTCAAACATCCGATGTGTCTTGCGGGCGCGAATGCCTGTCCGCCGGAGGATTGCGGTGGGATTGGCGGATATTGCCACTTGCTAAAAGTTCTGCGCGACCCACAGCATCCCGAACACGCGGATATGAAGGATTGGATTGGCGACGATTTGAACGCGGAGGAGTTCAGCGTGGAAGCCGTGAATCTGGTTTTCAAACGACTCAAACCATAGACATCGCACCCGGCTACGACCACATCACCAGCGGCATCGGCGCGGCGATGATCGGCTGGGTGCGAGCCGCACGGGCCACCGGCTGCGCGATGCTCTGCTACCTCACTCCCAAGGAACACCTGGGGTTGCCGAACAAGAAGGACGTGAAAGACGGCGTGATCGCCTACAAGATCGCCG
>JAKIYB010000721.1 GCA_022708765.1 Armatimonadota bacterium
GCTTCGTGCCGCCGAAGACGCGCCCCCAGGAGGCCATCGCCGCCACTTTCACGATGGGGCTGTCCATCAAGTATATCATATAGTCGAAATCGTGTGTGGCCTTCTGCAGGAACAAGCCTTGCGTAATGGCGAAATTGCGGTAGCCGGCATCCCAGTAGCAGGTGCCGTAAGGCACATAATTGACGCCGAGGATGTGCTCGGGCGCGCCCACCGCGCCGTCGGCGAGCAACTCGCGCGCCAGCACGCACAGCGGCGAGACGCGCAGCGGGAAGCTCACCACTACCGGACAGCGCGAGTTTTCGAAGGCCGCTTCCAGCGCCGTCGCCTGCTCCATGCTGATGGCCACCGGCTTTTCCAGGTACAGCGGCAGGTCATAAGCCGCCGCCTCGATGGCATAGGGCGCGTGCAGGTTGCAGCGCGTGCCGATGAGGAGCGCGTCCGGTTTTACCGCGCTCACCATCTCCGCCAGCGAGGGGTAAAAGCGCGCGTCATCTTTATCGCATTCCGCCAGCCGCGACCGCGCCCCCGCTTCATCTGGGTCTATGATCCCCACGATGCGCGCGTCTGGCTCCTGCTTCCGCAGGATATGATTGATAACGCCGCTGATGCGCCCGCCAAATCCCATGACGCCAAGTCGAAGCATGCCGAACCTCCCGGTGAACAGTGAGACAGCAACGTGCCGGTTGCCGTCGCTTTTTCATTCGCTGTCTGATTGGAAATCCCTTGTGCGTTCTTGCCTGGGACAGGCGATTACCCCTCGTTACCTCTCGATGACTATCCCCTGTTATTGTACATCAGCGCAAAATGGGAGCAGTTACGCCCGGCGACCCGCTCGGTCCTAATGCTCTTTGACAAATGAATATCGCTATGGTGCCGTAGGCTGCGGCCCGGTCGGTTGTTTGAGCCCGACGTATTGCAGCAGCGCGTCAGACTCGTCCGCGAAGTCGGTGAGGAACGCCTCCACGGTGCGGTGCAGCACCTCCCAGGCATCACTCCAGGGGTGCAACCGCAGCACCGTGGCTTTGAGCCAGTCCCAGAGTTTTTCGGTGGGGTTGAGC
>JAKIYB010000722.1 GCA_022708765.1 Armatimonadota bacterium
CTGGACGCCGATCCCCGCCTGGGCTGGCATCAGGATGTGAACGGCTACCAGTACAACGGGACGCTGATCCGGGAGAAGATTGCGGCGATGGAAGGAGAACTGACTTCAATCAAACGGTAACGCTGTTGGCGTGTTGCTCCGGGGCGACAGAACAATCTGTCGCCCCGGCGGGCTCATCATGTATATCACCATCCGTCCCACGAGTTCCGCTGCGCTCCACCCGTAGCTAGCATCTCTCATCCTTTCGGGTTTAATAATGACAGGAGGAATATCACCCCTGAACGGGCATACATTCTTTGCAAATTTTATTGACACCGAAATTGGCGTATATCCTTGGTCACTTAAAGGTATTCTTTATTGGCTTCGCATGCTGAACGCGAATAATTTTCAGATGATATTTCTGTAATAACTCTTCATCAGGTTGATTACTCCCAGTTGAACCCCAAACTTTTACGCCGACAGGATCACCATCATATATTTGGTATGGTTCTTTATCGCCCATGTAATATTCAGCACTGCCTTCAAAAAAAATGAAGGTAAGACCATCTTTCGTTTCCAGTAATGTATGTGTCCCTTTTCCACTTGCACGGCGCGAGTTCCACGTACGGCGCTTGCCGACGGCTTCATTGTGTGCAACGCCCTCATAGTCACAGATGACCGTATCTTTCACAGCATGCCTGCGTCCATTGAGCTCATATTCGAGTTCGAAGGGGAACTCACCATGTTTTATCGTTGGATCTTTCGGCGTAGGGATCAGCATTAACCCAACAAACAACAATAGCCAAGGTAAAGTAACAAATCCGATGATGGATAAAACGATGATCAGCAACGTCTTTCCAACTTTTCCCAATGCTGTGTCTCCTTCCCTATGCTAAGCAGTAGAGCAACCGCATTGATATTATATCGCAGCAGGCCTGGAAAGCAAAGGGAGGAACTGGACAACGCCCGCCGCAGCCTCCCCCTGCTGGACGCCGATCCCCGCCTGGGCTGGCATCAGGATGTGAACGGCTACCAGTACAACGGGACGCTGATCCGGGAGAA
>JAKIYB010000723.1:0-648 GCA_022708765.1 Armatimonadota bacterium
GCCCATGGGCACTTCAACCAGGCCCGTGTGGTTGACTTTGCCCGCCAGCGCGAACACCTTGGTGCCGCCGCTGTTGGGCAGCCCCATGGTGCGGAACCAGTCGCTGCCGTAGACGAGAATGGGCGGCACGTTGGCGAAGGTCTCCACGTTATTGATGACAGTGGGCTTTTCCCACAGTCCGCTGTCCGTGGGATAGGGCGGGCGGATACGCGGCTGGCCCCGTTCGCCCTCGATGGAATGAATCAAGGCGGTCTCTTCGCCGCAAACGAACGCGCCCGCGCCCAGGCGCACCTCCAGCTCCATGCTGAAATCGCTGCCAAGAATGTTGTCCCCCACCAGGCCGTTCTTGCGGCATTCGGCAATGGCGTGCTCGATACGCTTGATGGCAAGCGGGTATTCCGCCCGGATATAGAAGAAACCCCGCTGCGCGCCGATGGCATAGCCGCCGATCAGCATGCCTTCCACCACGCTGAACGGGTCGGACTCCAGCATGCTCCGGTCCATGAACGCGCCCGGATCGCCTTCGTCGGCATTGCAGATCAAATACCGGGTTGTTTCAGAACTCTTGCGTGCCGCGGCCCACTTGAGGCCGGTGGGATAGCCGCCGCCGCCGCGCCCGCGCAGTTTGGACTGGGTGACCTGGTCCAC
>JAKIYB010000723.1:658-969 GCA_022708765.1 Armatimonadota bacterium
AAACCGTTGTACCGCAGACTTTCCTGTATGCTTTCCGGGTCGATAATGCCGGCATTGCGCAGCGCAATGCGATTCTGCTGGTTGAAAAAGGCAATATCGCCGTACAGGTCGAAAAAATGCCCGCTGATTGGTTCTTCCTTGCATCGCAGCGCGTCGACGACCGTCCCCTTCGCAACATGTTCGTTGACGACCCGTTCCACATCCGCCTTGTCCTTGATAAAATAGATGACGTTGTCGGGACGTATCATGACGCAGGTGGCGCCCTGGTCCTGCTTCATGGAACAGAAGCCCATGCCGCTTGCCCGGGTGAT
>JAKIYB010000724.1 GCA_022708765.1 Armatimonadota bacterium
TTGTTACACTGCCTTTGGCGATGCCCACCGACCGGGCCGTCGCTTCTCGGCTTAAGCCGTGGACAAAGTGGCACCGCAGCACCTCATGGATATGGCGCATCATCAACCTCCGGTTCATCGTCTTCCTCTCTTTGATCGTAAAATCATCGAGAGCAAGATTCGTCAGGAGCACGCCAGGTGCTCCTTCCAGAGGCAGAAGGTAGAGACGGGGAACCGGTGATCCCACTATGACCCTCGGTCATTTTCGTGAGATTGGTCGGTCACGTTGGTGAGATTCGTCGGTCATTTTGAATGAGACGGAGCGGTCACGTTGCGTGAGATTTTACACCCCAATCAGGCATGGCGCTATGAGGTGGAGCAGACGTAATTGCGGTATAGATTGTTGAGCGTGACACTCGCTGCCGTGACCGCCTATGAGAGACAGCGCACGCGGGCTGCCAGCGGCTGTGGCGGCCGCCGTCTGGGCCAACGAGCCGGCGAAGCAGGGGTGTCTCGTCCCACGGCCCCACGATCATCACGTCATCGCCACCAGCATACCCATATGGCGGCGTCCCACCGTTCCATCGCCCCTTTTCCGTCCGACTTTTCAAACCGCGGATGGTGACCTTCGCCAGGTCCTTCAGTTCCTGGCGGGCTTGCCATTGTTGCACCGGCAGGATCAATTCATCCGCATCGCTGCCGGTGAAGCCTGCGCTGATATAGATCACTTCCACGCCTTGCTGGCGCAGCAGGTAGCGGTATTGCCGATGAAAGGTGATCGTGTAACATCGAGACTTCACTCCCGTACCAGAATTGATCGTGCCCGCTAGACACACTAGCGGGCACTACGCTTTGGTCACCTTCCGAACTCAAAATGAGCATATCGAAGGGCTTCCGGTACACCGGATGAACCTTCCCGACACTATATGTAGAGTTCGATAGTACCACATTGAGGATGCTGTGAACCGGCGTGCAATAATGACCCACTTG
>JAKIYB010000725.1 GCA_022708765.1 Armatimonadota bacterium
GGCGGTCGTCGTGTCTGGGGGTGGTGTCGATGCGCTGGCGCATGCCGAGGGATGTGCCGTCGCTGTCCCGGTAAAGAACGCAGCGGGCGTAGCGGGAATTGCGGCCGATCATGAGCGCACCTCCGACCAGTTGATGGAACGGTCCACATATTCCTCGAGGACGATGTCCACCTCGGCCCGTTGCGGCAGCAGGTTGTCCCGGTCGAACAGGCCGAAGAAACGCGCCTTCACCTGCCGGACGATGCAGGTCACGCCCGGGTAGAGATCGCCGAAAATCAGCAGCACACGGTGCGGCGCGTTCTTGAGCATGGTTCCGGCGTGTTCCGGATATTGCAGCGAGCGGAGCCAGTCGACCTTCTGCTTCACCGGCCCCTTGAACAGCTCGACCTTGAAGGCGATCCGGCGCGGTTCCCCGGCGACGTACTGGTAGCGCGGATGGCTCATGCCGGGGATTTTGATCGTCGCGTAGTCGGTCGACTTCTCGTCGCTGATGGAGTTGGGGTTGTACTGGAATTCGAGCCGCTCCCCCGTGTCGGCGTCCACCAGATATCCCTTGATGGGCTGTTGATCCCAGGCCATTCCTTACACCTCGGCGATCTCGATGATCGGCTTGCCCAGTTGTCCGGCCCGGTCGAGTTCCAGCCGCATGCCGCTGGAAATGCCGTTGCCGGTGAACGCCCACACCTCGTCGCAACATTCCATGTAGGCCAGGCCGCAGGCGATGCCAGTCTCCCGCTGCTCGGGAACGCTGTCGTCGGTGAAGGTTGGATACAACAGGTGCGGCGCGAACGGCGCGTGACCGTTTCTCATGACCCGTCGGCAAAGCGCCTCGGCGACCTTCACGTTTCGGGCTATGTCACCCGCGAACGGGCTGCAGACAAAGATGCGTTTCATCGGTCCTCTCAAAGTGTTTCGTAGTTTCTGATCTTCCGCTCCCGAAGATCCTTGTAGACGGCCTC
>JAKIYB010000726.1 GCA_022708765.1 Armatimonadota bacterium
TTGTATCCGGGCGGATATGTGGATATTTCTCCCAATTTCAGGTCATAACGCGTATATGCGGGCTGTAAGATGACAATGCCGTGCGGGGTCGCCAGACGTTCCGCCACGGAATCCAACGCGGCTTGCGCCTTGCCGTCCTCCACGCCCAAGCCTGCCATCACACACATGCCCTGCGGCTCGATGAAAATTTGCCCTTCTGTATTAAGTGCTGAGCCAATCGGTTCGCCAAAAGCATCATACGCGCGCCGGAACCAGGCGCCGTCCCAGCCGGCAGCCCACACTGCCGCCTCCATTTGAGCGGCTTTCTCGCGGTAAAAATCCGCGGGCTGCTGGAAGAAACCGGCATTTTCCACCCGATGCAGTTCTGCCAGCGCGACCATATCCTGAGCGGCAAGCACAAAAAGTCCGGCGATGAACACGCTCTCAGCGACTTTCCCTTCCTGGTTAGTGGTTGTTTGGAAAGACTGACCCGGGGTATCGGAGAAACAGTTCAGGTTGAGGCAGTCGTTCCAGTCGGCGCGGCCAATTAAGGGCAGTCCATGCGGGCCAAGCGCGTTCAAGGTGTACTGCATGGCGCGCTGCAAGTGTTCATAAAGCGGCATTTCGGTGCCCGGCTGGTTTTCATACGGTACCATCTCATCCAGGATGGAAGTGTCACCGGTCTCCTTGACGTAAGCGGAGGCGCCCAAAACCAGCCAAAGCGGGTCGTCGTTGAAGCCGGAACCAATATCATTGTTGCCGCGCTTGGTCAGGGGTTGGTACTGGTGAAAGGCCCCCCCATTTTGAAGTTGGGTGGCGGCCAGCTCCAGAATGCGCTCGCGCGAACGCTCCGGAACCAGGTGCACAAAACCCAGCAGGTCCTGGTTGGAATCCCGGAAGCCCATCCCGCGTCCAATGCCAGATTCGAAATAGCTCGCTGAGCGGCTCATATTGAAGGTTACCATGCACTGGTACGCGTT
>JAKIYB010000727.1:0-619 GCA_022708765.1 Armatimonadota bacterium
CCCCGGATGGAGAGTTCCGGGAACAACCCCTGGCGGATGCGGGTGAGGGTTTGGGTCAGTTGCCCAAGACCTTCAAGCGCCAGATACTCACACTGCACGGGAATAATCACACCGTCCTTGGCGGCAATCATCCCGTTGAGGGTCAGCAATCCGAGCGAGGGCGGGCAGTCTATCAGGATGTAATCATAGCGGCTGAGCAGGGTTTGGGTAATGCTTTCTAGTCGCCTTTCACGATCCGGCAGGTCGATCATCTCAATTTCCGCGCCGGAAAGGTTCGGCGAGGAAGGAAGGAGCGAAATCTTGAAACGCGGATTATGTAATATGCAGTCCGCGGCGTTCCTGGCGCCAATCAACACCTCATAGATCCCAGTTTCCACCTTATGCCGGTCGATTCCGAGGCAACTGGTGGCATTGGCTTGGGGGTCGAGATCGATAAGCAGCACCTTTTGCCCGAATTGTCCGAGGTAGGCACCAAGATTGATACTGGTGGTGGTTTTACCCACGCCGCCTTTTTGATTGACTACGGTATAAATCTTTCCCATACGTTACCTATGCGCGTATTTATTTCTCACTTGTTCGATTTCTTCCGCGGTGGGGATGCTGTCCAGCCGCCTGCGGG
>JAKIYB010000727.1:694-928 GCA_022708765.1 Armatimonadota bacterium
CGCGTTTCTTGCAGGCGGTGAAAGAAACACGCCGCAAAGATGTCGCCAGCGCCGGTATCTTCCACCATCGTCACGTACGGCGCGGGAAAGCGCCGAAGCTCGCCCTGGCAGTAAACCCGCGCGCCGTTTCGGTTTTCGGTGATGACGAGCAAGGGGCAGATCGCTGCCAGTTTGTCCACCTTTTTTTCATCCCCGCGCAGGTCTTCAATGGAGAGGACGACAGCATCCGCTTTC
>JAKIYB010000728.1 GCA_022708765.1 Armatimonadota bacterium
GGTGACCGCGGCCACCACCGCGTTGCAAGAGGCTGCCGGCAAGGTCATGCTTCCTGCCTCGCCGGGAGAATTCCAGCCCTTCCTTGCCCAGCTCTCCGCGGCTGAGCAGCTGCTGGTTAACAGCCCGCTGGTGCCGGCGGAAACGCTCAGCAGATCGCAGCCGAGTTGTCGATGAAGAAGCTGGCCTTCCAGCAGCAGGTACAGGCGCTCGGTGCCGCCGATATCAAAAAGCTGGCGCAGGCCGGAAAAATTCCGAAGTACCAGTGGGCGACGAAAGATGAGCTCATCACCTTGATGACGGAAACGTCGCCGGCCAAACTCGACCCGGTGAAGGCCTCCATCGCCGATAAATGGGCGAAGTGGGACGCCGCGCAAAAGGCTAAGAAGGCGGGCGCGGTCACGGCCCAGGCGCAGCAACAGGCACAGCAGGCGGCACAGGCCGCAGCCGCGCAGGCGAAGTCCGTGCTGGAAGCCAAGCTCGCCGCCGTCCACTATCCGAATCTGGCCTTCGACGGGGCGCTGGACGGGTATGTCACCGCGCTGCAGGAGGCCAAGGCCGTGCTGATGACGCAGGGGGGCCTGCTGGCGCCGGATGAGCTGGCGCACTATGCCGCCAAGGTGCAGTTACTCGCTGACTGGGGTGCGCAATCGCTGGGGGTGGAAAAGGTCAGCACGCTGAAGGCGCTGGCGAAGGCGAAAAAGATTCCGAACTGGGCCTTCGCGAACAAAGAGCAACTCATCACCTTGCTCTCCTCGGCGGATGACGCCGCGAAGCAGGATGTGTTGCAGACACTGGCTGTCAAGGTGGCGGGATACGGCAAGGCGGCGCCCAAGCTGAAAAGCGGCCCGGCGCTGGCGGCGGAACTCGCCCAGCCCGGCACGCCGGCGGTGTCGCTGAGCACGACGGGTTATGCGCCGGTCGA
>JAKIYB010000072.1:0-323 GCA_022708765.1 Armatimonadota bacterium
GATGAGCGACAGGCCACCCAGGAGCAGAACGACGAACAAACTACGCATGGAACGAATCTCCTCTCGACTGATGGTTCATCTATTCGGCGGGAACAGGGGGAGTCCTCTTCATGACGTCGCCGCCTGCAGGCGCACTTCGACACGCCAGTAAATCATGTCAATGTCATCAATGCTGGTGGTGTCACGCGGCAATTCTTCCGGCGACACGCCGACGCCGCTCTCCAGGTTTTGCGTCACGCCAAGCGGCACGTCGAAAAGGAAGGTATTGCCGGTGGGACCGAAGCCGTCATACTGCTTTCGCACCCCGATTAACTGCGGCGGGG
>JAKIYB010000072.1:333-11092 GCA_022708765.1 Armatimonadota bacterium
ATCATCTCGTCGGTAATCCAGTTAAGTTGTACTGTGGCGGGCAATGCGGCGCCGACGGCCACCAGAGTCGTCTGATCAATCTCGATCAGCATCGTCTTACGGTCCGCCGACACCTCGCCGCGAAACGGCCGACCCACGTAGACGCCGTCGCGGAACATCGCGAAGGAGCCGTTATGGTACATCACGTAAAACGGCGGCTCGATGATAGGATCGTTCGGTCCCAGACCGGAAATGGTGCCCCAACCGTTCCCCAGTTCGCTGCCGGTGACGATGGGCACTGGCCCGTCGCCGGTGTCGTCATCGGTATCAATTGCCAGAAAGTAATAATAGCTCGGATTGATCTCTCCCAACACGGTAATTTCACTGATCAGCGTGCGCGCGGGCGCCGTATTACCGCCGGCGGCAGCGGGGAAGCGCGCGCAACCAGCGAGCGCGAGGAGAACAACGAACAGGATTAAATACGCGAAGACGTAGCGCATGATTGCTCCATGCCTGGTACGGGAACAAGGATTCCGGGCATCCACTCCGTATTATACTCTCGTGATACCCACGCTGCCAATGAATGAGACCACAACCGCTGAACCGCTGACGCCGCGCCGGCTTTTTCCGGTAGCGCTGATGACACTCGGCGGGTTGGTGCTGGCACTCGGTTTCCCGAATGACCTGCTCCCCGGCGCGCTCGGTGACCGCCCTTACCCGCTCGTGGCCTGGTTCGCGCTTCTCCCGCTCTGCTGGGGGATACAGGCGCTGCCGGATAAATCAGCGCGCTGGGGAGTCTGGCTCTTCAGCCTGGTCTTCGCCCTGATACACCTGTACTGGGTTCACCTCTTCGGCATCCTCCCCTGGCTGTTGCTGGCGCTGGCTGTCTCCGTCTTCCCCCTGCTGGCCTACCTGTTCAGTCGGTGGATGCCGTGGGGCACAACCGGACAGGTAATCGGCTTCGCTCTGGCGTTCGCCGGGCTTGAATGGCTGCGCGGACTGGGCGCCTTCGGTTTCCCCTGGGGCGAAGTGGGCATGAGCCAGGTGGAGGGGTCGCTCTCCTGCATCGCCGCCATCGGCGGCCTGCCCCTGCTCACCGTGCTCATGCTGCTGGTAGTCGGCGCGGTGGTACTGCGCCTGCGCGATGCCGGCGCGAAGCGCCTCCTGCGCGTAACCGCCGCGCTCCTTTTCGCCTGCTTCCTCGCCGGTTGGTGGCAAACGTATCTGGCCCTCAGCCGCCAGGCGCGCGCGGGAGAAAACCGCGCGCTCACCATCACCCTCGTGCAACCGAGCGTGCTGCGCGGACTGACCGCTGAAGATCTGGAACGCCCGCGCACCCTGGCCGACTGGCAACTGGAACAACAGCGGCGGCTGGCAATACTAACCCCTTTGTCACAATCGTCAACGCTGACGGAGGCTGATCGTCCGCGCCTCATCGTCTGGCCGGAAAGCGCGGTGCCGCTGCCGCCGTATCCGCCGTACAATCGCGAGATGCAGACACTCGCCTGGGAGACAAACAGCTACCTGCTGGTCGGCGCGCCGGGGTATACGCTGCCGCGCAACGCCGCCTATCTGCTGGGACCGACAGGCGCCGTCGAAGACGAATACGACAAGGTGCATCTGGTGCCGTTCGGCGAATATGTCCCCTTCGTCCGCTCGCTCATTGACCGCTTCTACAGTATCCGCCGGACGGACGTGGTGCCTGGCGATGGGTACCGTCTGCTGCGCGTGGACGGTAATCCGCTCGGCGTGGGGATCTGCTTCGAATCCACTTTCTCCGGCATCGCGCGCGTGTATGGGAAACAGGGCGCGCGCCACTTGATATACCTCACCAATGATGCCTGGTTCCACCGCACCGCCGCCGTGCGCCAGCATTTCAATCAGGCGCGTTTCCGCGCGATTGAGACGGGATTGCCGGTGGCGCGCTGTGCCAGTACCGGCATCTCCGGTTTCATCGCGCCGGATGGGCGTGTCGTGCAGGAGTTGCCGGTCTATACTCGCGGCGCCCTCACCCACCGTGTCTACGACGGCGTACCGGGCACCGTCTACACCGCCTGGGGATGGCTTGTTGGGCCGCTCTGCCTGTTGGCGACGATAATAATGCTATTGCGGGGAGTGCTGACACGGCGAAAAGAAGCTACGGAGACGTCAGATGGCGGCGGCGCGTGAGTGTTTCGTAGAGCCGGAAGCCGCCAACCGCTGTTTCAGCAAACGGCGCGCGGTATCAGCCACTTCCTCCACACTGATGGCCTGCATGCAGTCATAATGCTGGCAAGTGGGGCGGCGGCCGCAGGGGGAGCAGGGGAGCGGGTGGAAGCAGACCGTGGCGCAGGCCTCTTCCGCCAGCCAGGAAGGATCGGTTGAACCGTATAGCGCGATCGTCGGCGCATCCACCGCCAGTCCGGCATATGTGAGTCCGGTATCCAGCCCGACGACGAGCGCGGCATCCTGCACCAGCGCGGTGGACTGCATGATGCTGGTATACCCGACTGCGGAAACCGGCTGCGACGCGCAACTTTCCACAATGCCCAGCGCATCCACGCGTCGCTCCGGCCCGCCGATAAGCACCGTCCGCAGACCCTCCTGCTCCCAGAGCGCGTCCGCCAGTTCACCCCAGCGCGCGAAAACCCAGTCTTTCTGCGGGCGGGACGACGAAAGGCAAAAAGCGGCATACGGAACGCCGACCAGTCCGCGAGAAGCGAGAAAATCTCGCGCCGCCGCGCGTTCGGTGTCAGGCACGTCAAGCACGGGTCGCCGGGGGGCCTGCGATACCCCCAGCGGCGCCAGCAGCGCGAGGTTCGCTTGCGAGAGCCAAGTGGGATGCGACGGCCGTGCCACCAGCTCGGTCATGAAGAAGCGGTTCCCTTCGCGTGAGGGCGCCGGGCCGATGCGCCGCGGCGCGCCGGAGAGCCACGCGAGAAAGGCGCTCTTGAACAGCTCCTGAAAATCAACGGCGATGTCAAATGCGCCTTCGAGAAGAATTTGACGGAAAGCGCGCACCGTGCGGGTGAGCGCGACCAGCTTCCCCGCGCGCAGCAGCTTTACCCATTCCTTTTTACAGTCAAAGACGATAATGTCGTCCACGTAGGGATTCATGCGGACGATGGGCACGCTGAGTGGTTCGACCAGCCAGGTGATGCGCGCGTTTGGGAACGCTTCCTTCACCGCCTGCGGCACGGCCGAGGTCATGATGACGTCGCCAATCGCTCCCAGGCGGATAATCAGGATGCGCAGCGCGGCGTTACGGTCCGGTATGGTGACTGTTGAATGGTGAGGTATCACGCGGATTCAGTTATCCTGACCCAAAACTCCTGTCTCAAGTATAGGCAGTGACCCCTGCCCTGTCAATCATAGGCCGGCAAGGTAGGGGAGCATGGATAGTTTGTTCGTTCACTTTCCCACGCAAAAACGGGAAAACAACGCATGAATGACGGCATCGCGGGTTTGGTCTCCGGTCATCGCGCCCAGCGCGTCGGCGGCGGCCATCAGGTCCACCGCCAGCAGTTCCTCGCTGCCGTCCGCCCGATGTGTCGCTTCCGCCTGCGCCAGCGCCCGCGCCGCCTCCTCCGCCGCTTCGCGCTGCCGCAGACTCGCGAGCAAGGGCGACTGCGCCGTCACTGCCCCGCCCAACAACAGATCGGCGATAGCCTGCCGCAGTTGCGGCAGGCCGGCACCGGTGCGCGCGGAAATCATCATGTGCGTGCCTAATTCGCCCACCTCAGCGGCCAGCGGCAAATCCGCCTTATTCACCACGAGTATCGCCGGGCGTTCCCGCGCGCGTTCCAACAGCGCGTGATCCTCCGCCGTCAGGGGTACGGAGCCGTCCAGCACCAGCAGGATTAAATCCGCTTCATTGAGCGCCGTTTCGCTGCGCGCCACGCCGTGCCGTTCCACCTCATCGTCGGTGGCGCGGATGCCCGCGGTGTCAACTAGCCGCAACGGCACGCCCTCGACATCAAGTTGCTCCTCAATCACGTCGCGCGTGGTGCCGGGCACGGACGTGACGATGGCACGCGCCTCACCGAGCAGGGCATTCAACAGGCTCGATTTCCCCGTGTTCGGCCGACCGATGATGACGGTCGCCGCCCCATCGCGCAGCAGGTGTCCCTGCCGATGGGAGGCGATCAGTTCCTCGACCGCGGCGCGGAGGGCGGCAATCTCCGCTGCAATCTCGCTACGCGAAAGAAACGCAATCTCTTCGTCGGCATAGTCAATGGCCACTTCAAGCGCCGCCAGCAGCGCGACTAACCGCTCGCGTAAGCCGCGAATCCGCGCGGCTAGGTCGCCGCGCAGCACGCGCTGCGCGGCGCGCAACCCCGCTTCCGTGCGCGCGCGAATCGTGTCAAGCACCGCTTCTGCCTGGGTCAGGTCAATACGTCCGTTCAGAAATGCCCGCTCGGTGAACTCGCCGGGACGCGCCAGCCGCGCTCCGGCCCGGCAGAGCAGCGCGAGGATCGCGCGCACCGGCACCGGTCCGCCGTGCGCGCTGATCTCCGCCATCTCCTCGCGGGTATAGCTGCGCGGCGCGCGCATTACGGAGAGGAGTACCTCGTCCACTACCTCGCCGGTCTCCGGGTGGTGAATATGCCCGTAGTACTGCCTGAAGGGCATCGGGCATGAAAGCGTTGAGCCGTCCGCGCGGCGAAACAAGCCCAGCGCAAGCGCCGCCGCGTCCGGCCCGGAGAGCCGAATAACGCCAATGCCGCCTTCTCCGGGAGGCGTGGAGAGGGCGGCAATGGTGTCATACGTCTCAGTCCGCCTGTCAGTTCGGTGGTCCATCAGTCTCCCGCAGCAACAGCACAGCCTCCGGGAAGGAAAGAATTCGCAATCCGTAGCGCGCTTCCAACACCGGACGGAAGGTGAGCAGCTCCTCATCCATGGTGATGAAAAACGGCGGTGGCGTGACGCGCAGCGATGCCATCGCAAACTGGCGCGCGCTGCTCGGTAGCCCATCGGCGTCTTCCACGTCAAGCAGGCCCAGCCGTTCGATCTCCAGTATGCGCTGTTCCAGCAACGTGGCCGGCATCCGCGCCCCTTCAACCCACTGCGCCTTCATCAGGTCCGTTAACGTTTCGACGAGTGTGCCCTGGCGCATCATTGTACCACCTCGCATTCTCCCGGTCCATCGGGAATGCCCCACCTCGTCGCGCACAATCCGTCCCGTCGTACCCGCGCTGACTCTCGATACGGCGGCACCACCGGGGATTTTTTTGTCCCTCGCCACCAGATCACGGATGAGAAGAATAATAGCGACCGATCCCTCTTGTCTTCCCCGGTATCGCCAGGTTATGCCCGGCTACTTTTGCTGTACCCCGTCGGAGGGAGCCGTTAAACGGTCCTCCCGCAGCAACTCCGGTGACAACGAGAGCGGCATTACCACAGCGAGGAGGTAGCGTGTGAAATATGTTTGCGCCGCGCGCTGCACGTCGTCGGCGGTCACGCGTTCCACCGCCTCGGGATACGCGGAGTCATAACGCACGCCCAAGTCCTGCAGTTCGTACCAGGCCAGATCGAATGCGTATTGCGCGCTGTATTGGTGCGCCAACAGATAGCGGCCCTTCAAGTAGGCTTTCGCCCGCTTGAGCTCGGTATCAGCCACCGGCTCCGTCTGCAGCCGTGTGAGTTCCTCGGCCATTGCCGCCCGCGCGTCCTCCATGCTATCGGCATTCGTCAGCGCGTACAGCGCGAAGTGCGAGCACGCCACTTGCGCCGGGAAGCGCACGGAGACTTCATACGCTAGGTGCCGTTGCTCACGCACGGTGCGGAATAGCCTCGCGCCGGTGCCGCCCGCCAGCAGACTTTCGATGACGCGTAGCGTGACGAAATCCTCATGGGTGATGCCGCTGACGGGAAAAGCCATCATCACGCAGGTGCTCCGCACCGGCTCTTCGCGAAGCACGCTCAGCGACTGCCGCAGCAGCGGCTGCTCCCACACGCCGCGCGGCGGAATCGGGCGGCGTGCCCACTCGCCGAAAACGGCGCGCGCGATGGGCAGCACGCCTTCCGGCGTACAGCGTCCCACCATCGCCAGCACCGACGTGCCCGGCCCCACGTAGGTCTGATACGCCCAGCGCACCGCCGTCGGCCGCACGTTGCGCAGCCCGTAGAACGAACCCTGGCCGCGGAACATATACGGGTGATTCGCGTACAGGTTCACCTCCGCCAACCGATCGGCAAACTCTACCGTGCGAACGGGATCCGTCAGCAGTTGCCGCTCCGCCTGTGCCACCGCTGCTTCTACCGATTCGTCCGAAAGGCGCGGGTGGCAGACGATCTCGCCCAGCGCGCGCAGCGCCACTTCCATCGCCCCCGCCGGCACCCGCGCGGTGAACTCCAGCGCATCCTGATGTATCCGCCCTTCCAGCGTGCCGCCGTATGCCGCCAGCTTCCGCCGGACCGCCGTGCCGTCCATCGCCTGCGATCCATGCAGCATGCTTATCAGCAGCACCTGGCGCAGGCCGGCATATTCCATCGGCTCATCAAGCGCGGAAAAATTCACCAGCAGCGTCATCGAGACCACCTGGGAGGAAGTCGTGGGCTGAGTGATGACGCGAAACCCGTTGGGTAGTGCCTGGGTGATGGGGTTGCCAGCCCAGACGCCGGATGCCAGCAGCAGCGCGAGCGCGAGCAGTCCTGCGCGCATTACAATCCTCCCTCCGGGCGTTTCCCCACGGTCACCCACCCGAGCAGGTCGGTCGGCGCCGCGTCGCACACCTGGGCGAACGTCAGCGCCTCCAGCGCGGGAACATAGCGGCTCGCGAGATGCGCCCCGCCGAGACTCTCGTAAAACGCCAGCGTGGCCGCTTGCTGGCTGTAGGTTTCATTTTCTAACACAAAGGACATTACCAGCCGCTTACGTGCCAGTTCCAGCGCCTCGTCATCCACATCGCCGACGTAGATACGGCGCAACAGCGTCAGCGTGGCGTCACGCATTGGCGCCGCCTGTTCTACCGGCGTGTCCGCCCAGAGAATGAGCCGCCCTGGCGCGCGCGTGCTGACGAATTCGCCCCCGAAGCGCGTCGGCGACAAGCCGCGTCCCGCGTACCACGTTGACAACAGCGCATCCGGACCATCTACTAGCAGCGTCAGCAGCACGTCGGTAGCGACCATCCGGGTAAAGTCGGCGCTGGCCGGCGCCGGAAAGGCCATCGCCTGACAGGTACCGGGCAGCGTGGTCGGCGCGTGATGCCGCATGGGCGTCTCGAACAGCGTGGTTTCGGCGGGCGGGCGCTCCGACAACGGCACGGGCTTGACCAGGCCGAAATTGCCGGCGACGATCTCTTTCGCGCGCGCCGGGGTGATGTCGCCGACGAAGACCAGGCTGATATTCTTCGAGCCGAACCAGCGCTGATGGAAGGCGCGCACGTCACCGGCCGTCATGCGCAGCAGGTCCTGGATGCTCCCCGATGGGCTGAAGCGATAGGGGTGCGCGCGATAGGAAATCCGATACGCGCCGGCGATAGCGGCCACGATGGGATTGTCGTCCTCGCGTTGAATCTCCGCCAGCACCACCGGACGTTCCTGTTCGAACCGCTCATCGGTGAGCAACGGCGCCATGACCACGTCATACAGCACGCGTACCAGCAACTCCGCCTGGTCCGACGCGATGGCGGCCTGAAAGCGAATGGCGTCACGGCTGGTCACGGCGTCGCTGATGCCCCCCGCTTGCTCCAGCGCCTGCTGTGCCTGCAGCGGCGCGGGATAGCGTTTCGTTCCCTGGAAGACGAGGTGCTCCAACAGATGCGCCTGGCCTTGAGCCTGCGTCTCCGCGGCGGAGCCGCTGCGTACCGTCACCGCCAGCGCCACCACCGGCAGCGTGTGGTCTGCCTTCACGACCAGGCGCAGCCCGTTCTCCAGCGTGGAGACACTGATATCGCGCGGGGGAAACGGGTTCGGCAATTCCGCGGCGCACGCGCGAAAAGCGCTGATCATCAGGATGATCAGCGCCAGCACGAGATGCCCGCGATGTTGAAGTAACGCCACCCGAACCTCCGCATCCTCGTCAGAGCACGATGAGATTGTCGCGATGAATCGCTTCGTCGTAGGGATGATACCCAAGAATCTGCTCGATATGACCTGTTTTCTGGCCGGCGATCCGTCGCATCTCTTCGGCTGAATAATTGACCAGCCCGCGCGCGATCTCTTTTCCCCGCGCATCGGCTACCGCCACCACGTCGCCCGCGCGAAAATCCCCCGTCACGCCGCGCACGCCAACTGGGAGCAGGCTCGATCCGCGCGCGACCAGCGCCGTTGCCGCGCCATCGTCCACCGTCAGCAGGCCGCGCGCGGCGGCGGCGAACCCCAACCACTGCTTGCGCGCGCCGATGCGCGCCACCGTCTGCGCGGTAAACAGCGTACCTACTGTCTCGCCGGAGAGGATACGGCTGATGATGCCGGGATGGCGGCCCAGCGCCACCACCGTGTGCGCCCCCATGCGCGTGGCGATCTTTGCCGCGGTCAACTTGGACCGCATGCCGCCGCGGCCAACGCCCGACGAGCTGCCGCCGGCCATCTTCTCTACCGCCGGGGTGATGGTCTCCACCTCGGAGATGAGCCGCGCATCCGAATCACGTGTCGGGTCGCCGGTGTAAAAGCCTTCCACGTCGGAGAGGATGATGAGCAGATCACACTGTACCTTGCCGGCGATGAGCGCGGCCAGCCGGTCATTTTCACCAATCTGCACGCCTTCCACGGAGACCGAGTCATTCTCATTGATCACCGGTACCACCTGGTGGCGGCGCAGCAGCGGCAGCAGCGTATTGCGAATATGCAGGTAGCGCGCGCGGTTGGTAATGTCGTCGCCGGTGAGCAGCAGTTGCCCCACCAGGCAGCCGCGTTCGGCGAAGAGCGCGTTGTAGCAGGTCATCAACTCCACCTGCCCCACCGCCGCCGCCGCCTGTCGCACCGATAGGTCCGGCTTCGGACCGCCGAGTAAGCCCATCTTCGCGAGTCCGATGCGCACCGCGCCGGAGGTGACCAGCAGCACCTCGCGGCCTCCACCGGCCAATCCGGCGATCTCCCCGATTACCCCGTCCAGCAGTTCACGGTTGAACGCGCCCTCCGGTGTCGCCACCAGATTGCTGCCCACCTTTACCACGATGCGCGCCGCTGATGCCAGTCCGGCCCGTGCCGTATCTGTGTCCTTCACGCTTGTCTCCACACATCACTCCCCGCGGAGCGCTCACGCGTCCGTGTTGTACCAATATTCCGTCATCGTGCGCGGTTTTCCTCCCCGTGGCATCCGCCTTCTCCATGGTTCTTCATCGCTGACCATACCTCACCCTTGGCAAGGAACGCGCTTGCACAGTACAATAACGACGATGTCAGGTAACGTGCCGATGCTGATCTTCGTCGCGGCGGCGCTGGCGCTGGTGAGTTGGATGCTCTGGATGCAACTCGGCTCACAAGGCGTGCCGCTGGCGCGCGTGCGCCGCCTGCTCATCGAGCTCTGGCTCAGCTTCGCCGCCATCATCGGCCTCTTCTGGTTCGGGCGGTGGGCCATCGGCTATGTGCCCCGACGGGCGAATCCGGCCGACGAAATCCAGGGTTGGTGGACGCGCCTGACGGCGCTGCCGCTCTGGGCGCAGATCATGCTCGTGCTGGCGCTGCTGCTGGCGCTGGGCCTGCTGGCCCGGGTGATGTGGACGCTGAGCAATTTGCGCCGCCAATACGAAGCACCTGATGATGTTGGAACGGAGGACTCATGAAATCCATCGCGTTTCGGGACCGGGATCTGCTGTCCATTGACGACTTCACCGCGGAGGAATTGAGCGCCATTCTCTCCACCGCCGCGCTGTTGAAGCGCCAGCCGGTGCTGGCCGGCCAGGTTGCCGCCGGCAAGACGATGGCGATGATCTTTGAAAAACCCTCGCTGCGCACCCGCGTCACCTTCGAGGTGGCGATGACGCAGATGGGCGGGCATGCCATCTACCTGCAGCCGTCGGACATCGGCCTGGGCACCCGCGAGCCGGTGAAAGACGTGGCGCGCAACCTGAGCCGCTGGTGCGATGTCATCATGGCGCGAACCTTCAAGCACGAGACGGTGCGCGGGCTGGCGGAGTATGCCAGCGTGCCGGTCATCAACGCGCTCTCTGATCTGGAGCACCCGTGCCAGGCGCTGGCCGATTTCCTTACCATTTCTGAGTATAAGGCCACCGTGAAAGGGCGCAAACTCGCCTACGTCGGCGACGGCAACAATGTGGCGCACAGCCTGCTGCTGCTGGCGGCGAAGCTGGGCATGCGCATGGCGGTGGGCTGCCCCGCCGGGTATGAACCCGACGTCGCCGTGGTTGCCCGCGCCACCGCCATTGCCGCCGAGTCCGGCGGTGCCGTCGAGATTACCCCCGACCCCGTCGCCGCGGTACAACAGGCCGACGCGATTTACACCGATGTCTGGACGAGCATGGGGCAGGAGGAGGAACGCCAGGAACGCCTGCGAGTCTTCCCGGCGTACCAGCTTAACGCCGCGTTGCTGGCGCACGCCAAACCCGGCGCGCTGGTGATGCACTGTTTGCCCGCCCACCGCGGCGAGGAAATCACCGACGATGTGATGGAAAGCCCGCAGTCCGTCGTGCTCGACCAGGCGGAAAACCGCCTCCACGCGCAGAAGGCCGTCATCGCCCTGCTGCTCGGGTTGGCGCCGCTGTAAATGGCGTAATCGTCACGGTCCCGTCATCACGCCGTGATATCGTTGTCATCGCCGCGGGGTATGTTGTCGTCATGCCAGTCTATCAACGCCGCCTGCTCCTGGTTGCGATGGTCCTGCTGTTTTTCGTGGCGG
>JAKIYB010000072.1:11178-12814 GCA_022708765.1 Armatimonadota bacterium
CCCCCGCCGCCAACGGCCGGCCCGTGACGGCGGCCACCATTGACGCCATGCACCGGCGGCGGGGTTTCAGCATAACCGATCGAAATGGCACGACCTATCACGTCGGCTACCACTACCTCATCCAGCAGGACGGCACCGTGCTGGCGGGACGCCCGGAGCACCTGCCCGGCGCGCACACGCGCGGCTATCCGGACATGCTGGGTATCGCCCTCATTGGCGATTTTCACCGCGCCAGCAACCGCGGTCGCCGCGGCCCGCTGACTCCGCCGCCCGCGCAACTGGCCACCGCGGAGCGCCTCACCGTCGCGCTCCTGCGGAAATACCGCCTTAATACAGGACATCTGTACCTGCATCGCGACCTCGGCCAGACCGCCTGCCCCGGCGACGGCTTTCCGCGCCAGGCCTTCTATGCCGATGTCGCTATCCAACTCGCGCGCCCGGCGGAATAGCAAACGCACCCGGCCGGAATCCCGACCGGGTGCGTTAATCTGGCAAGCACCGCGCGAATGGCTACTTCTTTTTCGCCATCTGCTCATTGAGCAGCTTCAACGCCGCCTGCGCCTGGTTATCCGATTCACTGATCCCCTTCGTGTCCTTATCCAACTCCACCGTGACATCCGGCGACACGCCTTTCTTCGCCACGTCCACGTCGTTCGGCGTGTAATAGTGCGCGGTGGTGACGGCCATTGCCGACATATCGCTCATGCGCAGCACCGTCTGCACCAGCGCTTTACCGTAGGTGCTCTCGCCAACGATGGTCGCTCGCTTGTAATCCTTCAACGCGCCGGAGAGGATTTCCGAAGCGCTGGCGCTGTTCTTATTCACCAGCACCACCATTGGAAAGTCGTAGATGGGCACGTCGCTGATGCGGGTGTAGTCCTCGCGGTCGCCGGTGCGTCCTTTCGTGTAGACGATGAGCTTTTTATCCTTCGGCAGCAGCATGCTGGCCACCTTGATGCATTCAGTGAGCAGTCCACCCGGGTTATTGCGCAGGTCGAGCAGCACGCCCTTCACCCCCGCTTTGCGGAAACTCATCAGCGCCGCGTTCGTCTCCTGCACGGTCTTCTCGTTGAACTGCAGCAGGTGCAGATAGCCGATGTTGCCGTCCAGCACTTTCGATTCCACCGCCGGCACCTCGATCTGCGCGCGGGTGATGGTCACCACCAGAGGCTTCTCCACGCCTTTCCGTCCCAGCGTCAGCGTCACCTTGGTACCTTCTTTGCCGCGGATCTTCGCCGCCACCTCGCTCACCAGCAGGCCGTCCGTCTCCATTTCATCCACCTTCAGGATGACATCGTGTGGCTGCAGTCCGGCCGCCAGCGCCGGGCTGTTCGGCAGCGGTTCGACGATCTCCACGCGATAATGCTTCACGTTAGAGATCTCCGTCTCGCACACCGGGCACTTCACCGGCGCGGTAGTGCCTTCCCCGGTCTTCGTCTCCAGCGCCGGGATTTCCACCATGCTCAATGTGGCGCCGATGCCGGCGAAATGGCCTTCATTATCAGCGAGAAATTCCTTGTATTCTTTCGGATCCATGAAGCGCGTATACGGATCGTTGAGCTGGCCCAGCATGCCGCGAATCGCCGCGTAGGACAACTCCTCGGGTTGGGAGATCGGCTCGACATACTGCGTCTGC
>JAKIYB010000729.1:0-611 GCA_022708765.1 Armatimonadota bacterium
CTCAGATCGTTCAAACCGGCGGCAGAAAGTCTTTTGTCGCTACGATAAATTCTGTGCCTGACGATTTCTCTTTTGAGTTTTTCCGGAGAACCGCAGGCCATGATTTTGCCGTTGTTGATAAATGCGATCCGGTCGCAATATTCTGCTTCTTCCATGTAATGCGTGGTAACGAACACCGTAACTCCTGCATGTGCCAGATCTCTGATCGTGCCCCAGAATTGCCGTCTGGTCAACGGGTCAACCCCGCTGGTCGGTTCGTCAAGAAAAACTATCGAAGGCTCGTGCAGAAGTGAACAGGCCAACGCCAGCCTTTGCCTGAACCCAAGACTTAGAATCTTGACCTGATAATGTTCCAGACCATGCAATCCAGCCATTTCAAGAGCCCAGTGAAGCCTCGCTTCGAGTCTTTCGCCGGCGAGCCCGTATATACCGCCATAAAATCTGATGTTCTCAGCAACCGTCAACTCGGTATAAAGAGAGAACTTCTGGCTCATATAGCCGATGCGGCGCTTTATTTCTTCTGCATCCTGTTTTAGATCGAGACCTGCCACCGTGCCTTCTCCTGAAGTTGGTAACAGTAAACCGCAAAGCATGCGAATGGTCGTGCTCTT
>JAKIYB010000729.1:651-907 GCA_022708765.1 Armatimonadota bacterium
GAAAATTTCTCCCTGTTCGACTTCAAGATCGATTGAGTCAACCGCAGTAAAATCGCCAAAAACACGGCTCAAACCAGCAATCTTCACGGAACTCGTCTTCTCCATTCCGGCACTGGAAACAAAATAGTTTTTCGAACCGGAATGTTCCTCCACAGAAGCGCTTTCGATGAATCTGACGAAAATGTCTTCCAGGCCTGGCCTTTCATCAGGCTCCCATGACCCGGCACAGCCTTTGGCGCGGGCAATCTCATCGACC
>JAKIYB010000730.1 GCA_022708765.1 Armatimonadota bacterium
ATGCCGTGCCCATGAGCCTGCGGCAGGAATTCTCGGCCTTTGCCGTCATGGTGGGGGAAGATATCGAGCGGGTGAAGGAAACGGAGAAGCTCCTGAGGGAGATAAATCTGGGGGCGACGGCCATCGGCACGGGACTGAACGCCCATCCGGAGTACGCTCCCCTCGCTGTCCTCAATCTCCGCAAGTTTACGGGGGTCGAGGTGGAGACGTCGGTCAATCTCGTAGAGGCCACCCAGGACACGGGGGTTTATGTCCAACTCTCCGGGGTGCTCAAGCGGGTGGCGGTGAAACTATCCAAGATATGCAACGATTTGCGTCTCCTCTCCTCGGGACCGCGCTGCGGCTTCAACGAGATCCGCCTGCCCGCCATGGCCCCCGGCTCCACGATCATGCCCGGCAAGGTGAATCCCGTCATCCCGGAGGTGGTGAATCAGGTGGCCTTTCACGTTATCGGCAACGACGTGACCGTAACCTTCGCTGCCGAGGCGGGGCAGCTCCAGTTGAACGCCATGGAGCCGATCATCGCCTTCAGCCTCTTCAACTCCATCACCTTCTTGAACAATGCCTGTCTCACCCTGGCGGACCGCTGCATCAAGGGGATCACGGCCAATCGGGAACAGTGCCGCCTCAACATCGAAAGGAGCATCGGGCTGGTCACCGCCCTCAACCCTTATATCGGCTATGAGAAGGCCACGGAAGTTGCCCATGAGGCGCTGGAGACGGGCCGGTCGGTCTATGAGATCGTCCTGGAAAAAGGCTACCTGTCCCAGAAAGATCTGGACAGCATCATGTCGCCGGAAAACATGATCAAACCCCACTATTTCCAGGGGGGATAAAGGCAAGCGGGCCATGGTCGAAAGGCATATAATCATGCCGGCGCTAGCGGCGCTGCTC
>JAKIYB010000731.1 GCA_022708765.1 Armatimonadota bacterium
AATCTGCCCAACAGCGGCGCCAGGGGAAGCATTCACGCCCTTGGCGTAGTAGCGTCCCTCTTCTCGGGCTTTTTCCATGTCAGTGTGGGTAAATTGAGGGTGCAGCATCTGGTCGATCTGCTCGGGAGTGACCCGTTTGAGGGCTGCCTTTTTATCGATCAGACCTTCCTGCACCATATCGTGAGCGATCTTGATCGCAGCCTTCGCAGATCGTTTGCCGTTGCGGGTTTGGAGCATCCAAAGTTTGCCATGCTCGATGGTAAACTCAACATCCTGCATATCCTGATAATGCTGTTCAAGGCGCTCTGTAATATTGAGAAATTGCGCATAAACCTCAGGGAGCTCTTCCTTCATGCCCACGATCTTGGAAGCATTTCGAATGCCCGCAACCACGTCTTCGCCCTGGGCGTTCATCAGATATTCACCAAACATAACGTTTTCGCCGGTTTGAGGATCGCGCGTGAATGCCACGCCGGTACCCGAATCGCCGCCCATGTTGCCAAAGACCATCGTCTGAACGTTGACAGCCGTGCCGAGGTCATCAGGAATGTTCTCCCGGCGGCGGTAGTCGATGGCGCGCTTGGAGTTCCAGGAATCAAAAACAGCTTTCACAGCCAGCTCGAGCTGTTTGTAGGGATCCTGCGGGAATTCGAAACCCATATGCTCGCGGACGACTTTCTTGTAAACTTCGGTGATCGCTGCCCAGTCGGCTGCGGTCATATCCATATCGGATTTATAGCCTTTCTTTTCCTTGTAGGCTTTCAAAGGTTCCTCGAAATGCTCGTCGTCAATGCCCATCACGACTGTACCGAGCATGTGGATGAGACGTCGATAGGAATCGTTCACGAACCGCTCATCACCGCTCTTGACCACCAGGCCTTTTGCGACTTCA
>JAKIYB010000732.1 GCA_022708765.1 Armatimonadota bacterium
AGCACTTCGGCAACCCCTCATCCCTCTACCGGTTCTCCCGCGGGTCCCGCGAGGGCGTGGAGGGGGCGAGGGGAGAGGTGGCGAAGGCTCTCGGGGCAAAGCCCGAGGAAGTCTTCTTCACCGCCGGCGGCACGGAATCCGACAACTGGGCGATCAAGGGGGTGGCCGCCGCCGCAAAGAAGAAGGGCGGCCATATCGTCACCTCCGCGGTCGAGCACCACGCCGTCCTCCATACCTGCGAGTGGCTCGCGAAGCAGGGATTCTCGGTCACCTACCTTCCGGTCGACGGGTACGGCCGGGTGGACCCTGGCGACGTCGAGAACGCGATCACCGACCGGACGGTCCTCGTCTCGGTGATGACGGCAAACAACGAGATCGGGACGGTCCAGCCGATCGGGGAGATCGGCCGGATAGCGCACGACCACGGCGTCCTCTTTCATACCGACGCCGTCCAGGCTATCGGGGCGGTCCCGATCGACGTGGCTGCTATGGAGATCGACCTCCTCTCGCTCTCCGGGCACAAGTTCTACGGCCCGAAGGGGACCGGGGCGCTCTACATACGGCAGGGAACCCGTATCGAGAGCCTGATCCACGGCGGAGGGCAGGAGAGGGGCCGGCGGGCCGGGACCGAGAACGTTCCCGGGATCCGCCGATATCGAGGGGCACAACCGCCGGATCGCCGCGATGCGGGACCGGCTGATCCGCGGGGTCCTCGATACCATCCCGGATACCCGGCTGAACGGCCACCCGGTCGAACGGCTCGCGAACAATGCGAACTTCAGTTTCCGCTACGTCGAGGGGGAGTCTATCCTGCTCCTGCTCGACGCCCACGGTATATGCGCATCGACCGGGAGCGCCTGCTCGTCGGGGTCGCCTGAGCCCTCGCAC
>JAKIYB010000733.1 GCA_022708765.1 Armatimonadota bacterium
CGGCTCCTCGACGTAGTATTCCCAGGCCTTGCGGGCGCGTTCTTCCCAGGTGGCCGGAATCGCTTCGGTGGCGTTGACCTTGCTGAAGGCGGCCGAGTCGAGCGCTGCCGCTGCGGCCAGCGGCGCGATGACAAAGCCGGTGGTGTCCAGGCTTTCGGGTTGGTCGTCCTGATGGGCAGTGCTTTCCACGTGATCCTCTCGGTAGTTTCGGCCATGACAGCCGCACATCCGGCCCGTGTGGGCCGAACCCGGCTCGATGCCGGTTACTTACCGGAGCGGGGTGAAAAGCGTCGGAGGATGCGATCAGATGAAGACCGGATTGGTGAGTACGGGCTTGAGCGAGACCACTTCTTCGCCGACCGGGTCGAGGTTGCCTTCCTCCCGGATCAGCATGGCGCAGCGCACTGCGTCGATGATGTGGTCGTTGCCCTTGGAATAGATGATCTTGCCGTCCCGCAGTGTGTAGGTGTGGGTGGTGAACTGGTCTTCCACCTCCAGGTCGTCCGAGGGGAAAATGACCTGCTTGCGCTGCAGTGCTCCGTTGATGAGGCTGGTCATCAGCTCCTTGGTCCGCTTCTTGATTTCCTTGCCGTCGCGGACCGCCAGCCGGGTCATGCCGCCGAAGTCGTATCCTTTGAGCCTGCCTTCCAGCTCCAGCCCCTTGTACTTGTCCAGGGTGAGCAGCTCCTGGACCACGGCCAGGCCGTTGCCGCCGTTGTCCACGCCGATGCCCGCCGGGGTGTAGTAACGCTCCAGCAGCGCGATGATCTGGGCGATGTGCGGATAGGAAACGTGTTCGAGATGAACGCGCAGGATCATCTTCAGCAGCGTCCGCTCGCCGATCTCCAACTCCTGGAATACGACAATCTCGGTGGGATCGTTGGTGT
>JAKIYB010000734.1 GCA_022708765.1 Armatimonadota bacterium
TCTTCACCCGTACCGCCACATCTATCTCCTCCAGCGCCGGGGCGTCCTGTTCGTGGAGCGGCAGGATATAGACAGCGGCGTTCGCGCCGTCGGCGGGGAGCGCCTGCGTGAAGTGAATCTCCACTTTCAGGTCGCTGTTCGGCATCACCGGGAAGATGCGCGCGCGCAGCGTGCGGGCGTCCACCATCTCGACCAGCGCCGGGTCGCGCATGCGCGAGGTGATATGCTGGTAGATGGCGGCGGCGCGCTCCTTCTCCGCCACCCGCGCCACCACTTTCTCCTCGCCGAACCAGTAGGCGAAATAGGTAGGCACCGCGCCGTCAGGCAATTCGTAGAGGAAATCCGCCTCGATGCGCTGGGCGCTCTCGTTGGCAAACACCAGCGTCAGCGCGGTGGCGGCGAATTGTCCCTCCACCGTCGCCCGCGCCGTCACCGATTTCGCCCGCAGCGTGACGGCCATCTCGCCCGCCGGCTTCAGCAGCACCCGGCCAACAGCCGGCGTAAGGAACACAGCCTGGCAGACCGCCAGCAGCAACAGACAACGCAGCAGCACGCGCATCATCTCACCCTCCCGGTGCAGTATTCGTATCATACGATAGAATCGCCGGATTATCCAGCGATGACGACGGTGTTACAGCGTAGTGAAGAAAATGGGAGCTACTCCAATCCGGAATTCACCTCTCCCCCGGCCCTTCCTCTAAGCGGGGAGGGGAGTTCAGCGACAAACGAGCCAGCAATGATAATGCATCTCCGGTGTCCCCCCTCCTTCCCTGATGCTCTTTGACAAATGCATAGCGCTATGGTGGGGAATGCGGGCACTGAAGTACCCCCTGCGAGGCCATGCGGCCAGACGTCCCTCGGCAGGGACGCA
>JAKIYB010000735.1 GCA_022708765.1 Armatimonadota bacterium
GCGGCGAGGCGGGGGTCGAGGCGCTGCTGGCGCTGGTGAAGGCCTTTCTGACGCAGGGCGGTTTTGAACTGCAGGTGAACGTGGTGGACGCCGAAACGCTGCGCGCCGCGCAGGCGCACCCCGACCAGTACCGCGACCTCGTCGTGCGCGTCGCCGGTTTCAGTGAGTATTTCACGCTGCTCTCCCCGGCCATGCAGGAAGAAGTGATTGCGAGAACCGCTCATGAGTGTTAACGGTAAGGTTTTTAATATCCAGCGTTTTTCTCTGCACGACGGTCCCGGTATCCGCACCACCGTATTCCTCAAGGGTTGCCCGCTGCGCTGCCTGTGGTGCCATAACCCGGAGGGACTGGAGGGCGATCCGCAAATCCGCGTCACCTTCAACCTGTGCGGACATTGCGGGCGCTGTGTCACCGTTTGTCACCTGGGGGGGCACGAGGTGACGGCGGAGGAGCACGTGCTGCACCTGGAACCCTGCGACCGCTGCGGCGCATGCGTGGAAGCCTGCCCGACGGGAGCCATTGAGATGGTGGGCCAGACGATGACGGTGGAGGATGTGCTGGCGGTGGTGCGGCGGGATATCCCGTTTTATCAGAACTCCAACGGCGGCATGACGCTCTCGGGTGGGGAGCCGCTGCAGCAGTACCGCTTCAGCCGTGCGCTGCTCGAAACGGCGCATGCGGAAGGCATGCACACCGCCATCGAAACCACCGCCCTCGACCGCTGGGAGCGGTTGGCGGCGCTGGCGCCGTCGGTGGACCTTTGGCTGGTGGACCTGAAGCATACCGACAATGACCGCCACAAAACGCTCACCGGTGTGCCGAATGTCCGCATCCTGCGGAACATCCGCCGCATGG
>JAKIYB010000736.1:0-260 GCA_022708765.1 Armatimonadota bacterium
CCCCGCGCTACACGCTGCGCTGGGGCACGAAATACTACCAGTACAACACGCTGGCCGACTACGAGGATTTCCAGGACCTGCTGCATCTCCAGATGCAGGGCGATGGCGCCTATTACGTGGCGCTCTTCCCGCGCGAGAAGACGGCGACGGCACCTGCCTTCGCCACCCTCGGCGACGGCGCCATCATCAAGGTCAGCGGTGTCTTCGGCACCGATTACGCCTTCCTGCGTGAGACGGCGGGCGATGCGGCGGGCGAGCAG
>JAKIYB010000736.1:352-833 GCA_022708765.1 Armatimonadota bacterium
CCCCGGGGAGTGTGCATTACAAAGAATACGGTATCGCCGCGCTGGCACCGGTCAGCCTGCGCCTGGAACAGAATGCCGCCGTCGTAGCCCTCACCCGCGACCGGGATATCGGCGAAGCCACCCTCACCCTTCCCGGCGCCTGGAAGTTGGCGACGCCGGTGAAGGGCGTGACCCTGACGAAAACAGAGACCGGCTACCGGCTGGCGGTGGCGGGTTTGGTCGGCACAGTGCGACTGGTGAAAGAATAGTCACGCTTCCGGTCATTCCCACACCGGCAGCGCCGTGCCGGGCATCTCTGTCGCCAGCGCGTCGCGGAGGTTGCGGAAGAAGGCGGTCTGATCCACGCGCCAGGCGGCGGACTCGCGGGTGAGAGGAAGTGTCACGGCGCAAGTGACCGTGACCGGCACCGGCGGCACGGCGGGATCAGAGCCGGGCAGGATGACGATGACGGTCATCATCATCGGGACGCCGGCGGTATCGC
>JAKIYB010000737.1:0-245 GCA_022708765.1 Armatimonadota bacterium
GAATAACTCCTGTACCGGGAGCCGGGCTCCACGGTCGTCCGCTTTTCCGAAAAGGATATCCCGTTTTTTCAGGGGCAAAGCCGGATCGTTCTCGGGCAGAACCAGCATGTCGATCCGATACGGATCAATGATTACCTGAAGATAGGGGGATATGCGGCCCTGGAAAAGGCATTGGCAAAGCCGGATCGGAAATGGATTGTCGACGAAATTCTGAAATCAAAATTACGGGGGCGCGGCGGGGCCGG
>JAKIYB010000737.1:376-813 GCA_022708765.1 Armatimonadota bacterium
CACCCACGGAATCATCTATGTGCGCACGGAGTATCCCCTGGCCATCAAGCATGCGACTATCGCCATCAGGGAAGCCGGCCGGATGGGGCTCCTGGGGAAGAATATCTTGGGCCAGGGTTTCGATTTCGAAATCGAGATTTTTCACGGCGCCGGCGCGTTTGTCTGCGGCGAGGAGACGGCGCTCATCAAATCCATCGAAGGAAAAATGGGCGAACCGCGACAGCGTCCCCCCTATCCCATCGCCAAAGGCCTTTTCGGCTGTCCCACCTGCATCAACAATGTGGAGACCCTGGCGAATGTCCCCTACATCATCAACCACGGCGCGGACGCCTATTTGAAGATCGGCACGCAGAACAACGCCGGCACGAAGATATTCTCCCTGGTCGGGAAAATCAAAAATACCGGGCTGGTCGAAGTTCCCCTGGGGACCACCATCA
>JAKIYB010000738.1 GCA_022708765.1 Armatimonadota bacterium
GATCATCACCAGCATCTTCTGGAGGCTCACCGAGGCCGTGGCGAAGTTCGGGCCGTCCCCGGTCACCAGCGACCGCGAGAGGCCCAGCGCCACGACGATGTCTTCCTTCACCTCCTTGACCTTGTCCTCGACGTTGAGGACCTGGCCGTCGGTGCCGTGGGTTTCGACATTGACGTAGAACGGGACCACCAAGCCGCTTTTCATGTCCATCTTGTTGACCATGTCGCGGACCTGTTCGAGCATCTTCTGGTCAGGCATGACCATCTTCTGGCCGAACGCGCCACCGACCTTGAGAAGCCTGAACGGCGTGGCCCAGCGCTTGGCGATGGCCTGTTCGGCCCGGCGGTAGTCGCGCAGCAGTTCGATGGCTTGAAAAGCGGGAAGCACGAGGGAGTTGCCCCGGGGCGAGAAGGCCGGTGCGTCCCATTTGAGGTGGACCACCTGCTCGACGGGCAGTGGAATGGACCGAAACCGGGTTGACGCAGACCAGTTCCTCCAGGTCCTTGCCGTCCTTGGTGTAGCGTTTGAACCCGACGGCGTCGCCCTTGACCAGGAGCTGGAGAATCATGTCCTTGACGAACTCGGAGACGCTCAGGCGCTCGGCGACATCTACAGCCTCCCACTTCACCTTCTCGTCATCGCCCGCGATCTTGATCTCTTCGCCCACGGCGAAGGTGCGCCAGGAGTTGACGCAGTTCTTCACCAACGGCTCTTCGAGGTAGTACTCCCAGGCCTTGCGGGCGCGTTCTTC
>JAKIYB010000073.1:0-247 GCA_022708765.1 Armatimonadota bacterium
CGCGCGGCGAAGGTGGAGGCGTTCAATTCGTGGTCAGCGTGGAGGATCAGTGCCACATCGAAGGCGCGCACCATATCCGGATCGGGTTCTTTGCCGTGCAGCGTATAGAGGAAGTTATACGCGATGCTCTGGCCCGGGATGGGCTGAATCGGCTCCAGGCCCAGGCGTAGACGCTGATGCGAGGTAACGAGCAGGGGCAGGCGCTCGGTGAGACGCACAGCTTTGCGCAGGCAGGCGTCCAGGCGGG
>JAKIYB010000073.1:275-2964 GCA_022708765.1 Armatimonadota bacterium
CCAGCGACGAGACGGCGGTGCGCAGCACTTCCATCGGCGTGGCGGCTTTGGGAAACATGCGCAAGATCATTACCGTTTCCAACGGCAATTCGGTGCTGCCGGTGAAGCCGGCAAGGAAGGCGTCGAATTCGATTTTGCCCGGAAGGCGGCCATACCAGAGCAGGTAGGCTACCTCTTCGAAGGTACTGTGCTTAGCGAGGTCGGCGATGTCATAGCCGCGATACAGCAGGCGCCCCTGCTTTCCGTCAATGAAGCAGATCTCCGACGAACAGGCGATAACATCTTCCAAACCGGCTTTAAAGCCTTGCGATGTGGTGGCGTCGGACGATCCCATATTGCCTCCTTTTAAACGTGCGCTCTCCCCTCGTGGGGTCGGTAACTTCGGTTACGTATTTTACCATGAAGCGGAGGTCGGGGTGAAGGGGGAGCGCATGACGATCGTTATGCCGATGATGGCGGGACACATGGAAAGGAATTCGCCGATGTAAGCGCGAAATTAAGGAAGAGTCTTTTCACAGGAAGGGGTGGACGGATGAGTTCCATGGAACAGCGGGCGGCGGCATTTCATCAGGATGTGGCCCGGTTGCGGGCGGAAGTGCAGAAGGTGATTGTCGGGCAGCGCGAGTTGGTGGAAGATGTGCTCACCTGCGTATTGGCTGGCGGGCATGGGCTGTTGGAAGGCTTGCCGGGCCTCGGGAAGACGATGCTGGTGCGCACGCTGGCTGATGCGCTCAGCCTGCAGTTCACGCGCATTCAGTTCACACCCGACCTGATGCCGTCTGACATCACCGGCACGAATATCCTTGTCGAGAATCCGTCCGGCGAGAAGGAGTTCCGCTACCAGCCCGGTCCCATCTTCGCCAACATCGTGCTGGCGGATGAAATCAATCGCGCCACGCCGAAGACGCAGTCGGCAATGCTGGAAGCGATGCAGGAACACTCGGTGACGGTGGCGGGCACCGTGCGCAAGCTGCCGGAGCCATTCTTCGTACTCGCAACGCAGAATCCCATCGAGCAGGAAGGCACCTACCCGCTACCGGAGGCGCAGCTTGACCGCTTTATGTTTAAAATGCTGGTCGGCGCGCCATCACTCGACGAACTGAGCGGCATCATTGACCGCACCACAACTACCGCATCCGCCACCGCCTCGCCGGTAATTGACGGGCCGCGACTGCTTGAGATGCGACAGCTCGTGCGCGAGATTGTCATTGAGAAGCATGTGCAGCGGTTCGCGCTGAAAGTGGTGCACGCCACCCACCCCACCAGCCCCTTTGCCACGCTGTTGGTTAACTCATACGTACGTTTCGGCTCAAGTCCGCGCGGCGCGCAGGGCATCGTGCTCGCTGCAAAGGTGCGCGCGTTGCTTGATGCCCGGTACCACGTCGCCATTGACGACGTGGCCGCCGTCGCCCTCCCCATCCTGCGCCACCGCATCCTGCTCAATTTTGAAGGAGAGGCGGAAGGCATCTCCACGGACCGCGTGATCGAAGAAATTGTGGCCACGTTGCGGGCATTCAAAGGCGATGAAATCGAAGTCTGACAGCAACCGGAGCAAGGTCCAACACCGGTGAGATTAACACAGGTGTTCGCCGGGCATACTGACAACACAGCTTTTCCATATGGCACGTGCTTCACGCTGCCGAAAGAAATACCATCGCATGTCGTTGTTGTCACGTATGGTCCGGTTGTTGTTGCCTCGTATTGCGCATGTCTTCGCGATTCTGCTCTGCGCCATCTCGCTTATTCTGCTCCTCATTGCTGGCGCAGCCCATTACGTACTAGCGAGCATGGCCAGCCAGTATCGGCCGGTCATTGAACGCGAGCTGTCTCGCACTCTCGGTCGCGCGGTACACATCGGGAATATTCACATAGACGCATTCAGCAATATTGTGTTAACCGATTCTGCCATAGCACATGGGAATACTTTCGATACCGGCGTTGCGATGAGCATACAACAAACGACGGCGCGCGTGAATCTCTTTACGCTCCTTTGGAACCGCGGATTAGACCCGGTGAGTGCTATTGAACAGCTCGAACTGCGGCAACCGAAGTTGACTGCTCAGCGCTACGCTGATGGGCGATTTGATTTCGCGGACGTATTAGACCGTCTGCGTGGCGCACCATCGGACACGCCGTTCCGCGCTCAGTTGCGGGTGACAGACGGCGCGGTAACCTATCGTGACGAACCGACCGGCATCACGCAGCAACTCGCGCACGTGGATGCGTCGTTACGTCCGCGAGTCGACGGTGGACTGCGCTTCAGCATTTCCGGACGCGATCCCCAGCATCGCGCGGAACGTGTCCGTCTGGCAGGCGCCTACCGCCCCGCTGAGGGTCGCGCCAGGGTACGGATACGTGCAGAGCACGTTGATGTGAAGCTGCTTTCCGATCTGCTGCCGAAAAAGCTACCCATCACTTTTGAAGACGGCACCGCCGCGCTGCGTCTTTCTGCGTTGCTCACCAACCTTCCAACGCCAGAGGATGCCCGACGCTCGCCTCAAACCACCCTCTCCGCGGAGGTTGACTTGCGCGGTGTCGGTCTGCGGCTAGATGAATTGACCACGCCTGTTGTGGCAACCTCAGGTCGCTTGCGGCTGACACACGACCCGGCGCGATATCCACAAGGGAGCCGGCTGGAACTCATTAACGTGAACGCCCGCGCGCGCGACGTGCCGCTTACGGTATCCGG
>JAKIYB010000073.1:2974-12759 GCA_022708765.1 Armatimonadota bacterium
CGAATTAGACGTACTGAACCTGTCACGGCTCAATCCGCTTTTCGACGTGCGCATACAGATGGCAACGCGTGATGGCCGAGCTATTGCACGCCTATTTCCCCGCGACGAGTGGGTGCATGGAATCGCGCTAAATGGACCGGCAACACTTGACGCGCGGGTCACCGGCCAGGCCGCAGACTTGCACATCGCTGGTACACTTGCGAGCCACCGTTTCAGCATACGCGGTGTGCAAGCGGAAAACGTGACCGCGTCGTTCAAGCTCACCCCGTCCGATACGACAACACTCTCCGCCGGAGTTACGGTCCAGCGTCTCCAGACGGGCAATGTTACGCTGGACAATATTGCCATCACCGTGAGCAGCGCAACGCCATGGCGGCAGTTAGAAAGCGCACCGGTGCTGACAGGCACGGTTCGTGCCGCGCGGGCGCGCCTGCCCTGGTTCACGCTACCCGATCTCTCGGGTGATGTCGCCGCTACCACCGATGGCATCGCAGTCACAAATCTGCGAACGGCTATCTTTAGCGGCGCGACTGCTGCATCCCTTCGCATCCCCTTCCTGTCACGGACGACTGTTGCCCGCGCGGAAGCGGATTTCGCGGACATGAATCTCGCGCAACTCTCACGCGCCCTTCATCTCCCATCGCTAGCCGGCCATATTTCCGGCCACTTGGCGCTTCGCATGCTGCCGGGGGGCGGCATGACGCTGAATACGCGGATCCACAGTTCGGATGCCGCGTACCGCGAGTACGAAACATCGCACCTGGATGCAGACCTACGGATTGACGTCGGGAACGATACCTTGCGAGTGACAATTCCGCGCGCCTTCGCACGCACGGCGTATGGTGAGTTCACCGCGGCGGATGGTAGATATCAGCAAGGAATGGAAGGCGTGGGATTGCTGACAATGGCGCTGCGCGGTGAAAGGATTCCGCTGGCAATGTTTGGTGACGATACGGAATATGGCGGGTATGCTACACTCGTCGGCACACTGAGCGGCGACCCGTTGGTGCCCATGCTGACAGCCGCGGTCACCGTGAACGATGGAATGCTGCTCGGTCGTGCCTTTACCGAAGGCATCGGCAAGATGACATACCAAGCCGGCGGTGCCTTGCGCTTCCGTGACGTAGTGCTGACACGTCCGGGGCTGCGCCTGGAGATGGCCGGCGGCACTGACGGCTTTGATCCACGCGATGGCATGGTAGGCCAGGAAGGAATGCTACACCTACAAGGCGCCCCGCTGGCTGATGTGCTGAATATCGTTGGCCTTGACTTCCCCTGGCAGGTTGACGGCGGTATGCGAGGCGTAGTGGCACTACACGTCGGTGAACGCGGTATCACAGCGAGGGGAACGACTTTTATTCCCGACACAGTGGTCCATATACCGCATGGTGATAGCGTGTTTCCACTGGATTTACGCCGCATTGCACTCGATTTCGATTATGCTGACCGCACGTTACAAGTCCGCAATCTGCGACTTGAACGCCGGGACACGCTCGTAATGGCGACCGGCACTGTACAATGCCCACTGGGCGGCGAACTCAACGCGGACCTGACCTACCAAGCCGCCGACACCGAACTCGGCGATATTCCGCGCGAATTGCTTGGCCTGCCAGTGAGATTGTCCGGCGCGGCCGATATCCATGGATTCCTGCGCGGTGACCTTAACGGTGAAGGTGACATGCCGCTCACCGTCACCGCGACCGCAAAAGCGCCGCGCTTTACCGCCGCGGGTTTCCCATTGGGCAGTGGCGATATCGCGCTGACCTATACGTATCGCCCACAGGATCGCCAGGTGATATTCGATCATCTGACGGTCGAGAATGCCGCTTTCACCGCGCGCGCAAGCGGGCGTTATCTGATCAGCCGTGGCGAAGTGGGCAATGTCGAGATCAGCGTTGATCCACTACGGTTGGAGAAATTGCCGACAGCGCTCTCCGAAATGAGCGGCCTGGAGGTTTCTCTCCCTGGTGAGGTGTCGGGAATGGGCCTGCTGCGCTTGCGAGCGTCCGGGCCTGTCATGAAACCGTCCCTGCATGCGGAAGTGGCGTTGCGCGATGGTACCTTCGGCAGCACATTGTTGCCCAACCTACAGGCAACGCTGACCGGCGCGCAACTGGGTTCTCGGTATCAGTTGCGGTTAGAAAATGCGCTAGCTTCTGATGCCAGCGGTACAATGCTGGCACGCGCGAACGGCGTCATCTTCGGCGATGGGGCGCCAGACCTGCGTTTCTCAGCCAGAGATATCACGCCGAAGTTGCTGACAACATGGATTGATTCATCACTGCCGATCGGCGGATCGGTTGACGTAGACGGCACGCTGCGCGGATCATGGCTCAGTCCGGTCGCGGAGATAGAGGTTGCCATTGACACGCCGTCGTTCGGCGACCGCGTGCTGCATCGCGCATCCGGCCATCTGCGGCTCACGCGCACCGGTATCTCACTTGCTGACGGCGAAATTTGGTTCCACGCGAATGGACCGCCGATCACGACGCAGGGGACACTTCCATTGCGCTGGGAAGCATGGGTGCCGGCAGTACCTGTTGACGAGCCGTTCGCGCTGGACCTGACATTTCCACGCCAGGCGCTCTCTCCATGGCTGGCGCTGCTGCCGGGCATCACTGACCTGCGCGGGTCAGTGGAAGGATCGGCATCAATACATGGTACGCTAAAGCAGCCCATCTTGCGCAATGGTCACCTCACTATCACGGGGTCAGCGGATTTACCGGAAACCACCGATGGTAATCCCGATCGCGCTGATGACATCGAGATGCGCCTGTCGGCGTCAGGTGACCGTCGCGGTGTCTCGTTAGATATCGAACATCTCTCAATGCGTCTGGATCGCGTGGGCGCGAAAGCTTTTCAACCAGGCTGGCTTTCCTCTGAAGGCACGGTGCATATTCCCGCCTCGGTACTGCGCGACCCGCAGCGTTGGCAATGGGATGTCTACGCCAAACTTATGCGCGTGCCTCTCTCCACGGAGACATTTCTGGTACCGCAAGCGACCGGCTACCTGCGCCTGGGCAGCGCCGCCGATGGGCTTGAGTTAACCGGCATACTGTTGATAGACAACACGAAGTTAAAGAAACCGTCTTTAACTGCAAACGCCATGTCGGCATGGGGGCCATTTCCGCTGAATCCACATCTGCGCGTCGTGGTGCAAGTGGGTGACGCGGTGAAATTGAAGAGCGGGATCTTCAGCGTACCGCTGCGCCCTACCCCCCTGGCGCAGCTACCGGCAACGACGATTATCCCCGGTGTGCAGCCATCGCTGGCGATTGATCGCGACGCGCCGGAGTATCGCACCTCCGCCGCCATGATGAACGTCGGTACGGCAAATGAGATGACGGGTACCTGGGGAGTTATTATCGGAACACTGAACGACCCGGCCATTTACGCGCGATTTGAGGTAGAGAAATCGAAAGTGGGCTTCCCACTGAAACTCTTCAGCGCGGTTCGCAACGCTCGTGGGCATATCACTTTCAGTCGCGCGGGCGGCCCGCGCATCGTCATGGGTATTCCAGAGTTCCCCATCGCCTCCACGCCAACCGCTCGCGCCGCTACCCCATGAATTTGGAAGGAAACCATCAACTTTACTGGAAGATAAGATATATCCAGTGAGGTGATGGCATGGTAGATGAGAATAAGCCATTCGTCGCGCTACCGCGCCGGATGCGGTCGGATCAAGAGCGCGCGGTGACTATGCGCGAGATAGCTGAGCGCTGCGGCGTGACAAAGCAAACCGTTTCCCGCGCGTTGATGGGCGACACCAGAGTGAGCACTTACACACGCGAACGGATAATCGCGGCCGCGGAAGAGATGGGATATGATCCGACACGCCATCATGCCGCGCGGCAAATGGCGCTTAGCAAGCATGGCCTGGCAGTGTTGAACGAGGTGATCGCCGTTTTCTTCCCCCCATTCACATTCCGATCGAACTTCATTACCGAGCTGTTCTGGGGTATCTGGGAAGGCTTGAACGAACACGGGTACGCGCTGCTCGCTATTCACTCACGCGACCCGCGTACCGACGCCGCTCCCCGGGTGACAGCCGCCATCAAGCGTGGCGAGGTTGACGGTGCCATTGTCTACTCCCGTCCCGGCGATTTTTCACCCGCATTGGACGAGTTACGAAACGAGCAATATTTCGGCAACCGGCCTATTGTCTTCAGCATGTGGACCCACCCCACCTGCTCCGCGGTCACCGCCGATTATGCCAGTGGCGCTTACGCGGCGGCGTGTCACCTGCTTGATCTGGGCCACCGGCATCTACTGCATATCTATCACGCGCCGGATGTGACCACATACCCCGTCATCACCCGTATCGAAGCGTATGAGCGTGCCTATCGCCATTTCGGGTTGAATCCTTCCCGGTACCTGCATGCTTTCGCTTGGGAAGATGACGATGGCGCGCGTTCATTGACGCAATGCCTGGAGCAACTGAAAGCATACCCGGAAATCACCGGTGTACTGGCACGCAATGATCTG
The DNA here is from genome assembly GCA_022708765.1 of Armatimonadota bacterium. Classification (GTDB taxonomy): domain Bacteria; phylum Armatimonadota; class Hebobacteria; order CAIYQO01; family CAIYQO01; genus JAKIYB01. The sequence goes on from JAKIYB010000073.1 coordinate 7,460, forward strand.
AACGCCGCGTTAATCGCGCATAACCTGCATCACCTCGGCATGCGCGTGCCGGATGACATCAGCCTGATCGGCTTCGATGATACCGACCCGCTGCTCAACGAATATGGCCAGAATATCCTCACCACTGTACGGCTGCCGTTGCGGGAGATCGGACTCGAAGCCGCCCGACTCGTGATTCAGCGCGTGACCGGGGAACAGCCACAAGAGGTCATCTGCAAAATTTCTACTACGCTCGTGCCGCGTCAGTCTACCGCGCCTCCGCAATGGAGGTGATCCTCGCGAGCGCCCACACGGCTGAAACCGCGGTACAAGCGCGCGCGTATGATACCATAGGAAACGTCACAGAGGAGAAACGCGATGCGATACCGAGTCCTGTGGGTGCTGTTGCTGGTAACGCTGCTGCCCGCATGGGCAGTAGAATATGGATTGAATACAGCCATTGCTATGACCGTCCGCGTTACAGCGGTCAAAGTAGGACCTGGTGAAGTTGTGCGGTTGTCGGTGAGTGCCAGCGACTCTGATGTGGAAATGGGCGCGAATCAGCGTATCCTTCGTCTGGTTGATGATCCGGTAACAATTTCATGGGAAGCGACCGGCGGATCATTTCAAAAAGTCAGTACCGGTTCCAATCCCGTTGAACTCAACTGGCAGGCGCCGCTACAGCCGGGTTTCTACGTTATCTACCTCACCGCTGATGACAGCGGCAAGTATGCTGACGATCCTCCGGTGCGCCACCTGGTCGAGATGTCCGTCACCCGTGCGGGTGAGACGCCAGCGCCGCAGGTGCGCGTGAGCGTCAATCCATCGTTTCTGCGGCTGGATCGCGGCCGAACGTCTACTATCAGCGCGCAATTACTGGGCAACACCGGCATCCGTGGGAAGACGGTGCGCTTTTTCGCTACGAGAGGTCGGCTTTCCGCCGCAACAGCCGTGACAGACGCCGCGGGTGTCGCTACCGTGCGCCTGACGGCATCGCGCGATGATGTCGGTACAGCGGTGGTCGCCGCGTTCTATGGCAATACCACCTCCACGGCCACCCTCATCATCTCCGAACACGGGCAGGCGCCACCATATCCCGACCCACCCTATCCACCGTATCCGCCAGGACCGAATCCCTCCGACTTCGGCGTGGGGGTGGAACCAGCAGCGATCCCTGCGGATGGCCAGAGCACCGCCCTCGTCACCGTGCGGTTGACAGACCTGCGCGGCTATGGCATCCGTAACCAGATTGTCACATTTCGCGTCACCATGGGTGGTATTGCTCCGCAACGTACAATTACCGATTATTATGGATATGCGCGGGCACGGGTATATGCGCCGACCACACCCGGAGCAGGCACCATTATCGCCGAGAGCGGTGGCAAACGCGGCTACGCGATTATCACCTTCACCGACCCGCGTCCACAGCAGCCCGTCGCTGGCATGCCGCGCCTGTTTCTCACCGTTGATCCCACACAACAGCCGGCGGACGGTGTCAGCACGGTACGAGTGGAGGCATTGTTACTGGATCAGGACGGTCGCGCCATGCCGGATACCACGGTAACCTTCACATCTTCGCTCGGTGCATTACGCGACACTCGCGTGCAAACCGATGCTGGCGGAAAAGCGACGACCACGCTCACCGCGCCCGACAGACCGGGGCTGGCGACCATAACCGCCGCGAGCCAGATCAACTTCCTGGGGCTGCCCACAGGCGGTCCCGGCCTTGACCTGCGCCTGTGGAGCGGCCAGCATACCACCTTCGTCGCCGAACGCTGGATGGTCCGCACCATCCAGGTGGAGAATGGAGCGCGGAGCGGATTGTCCCGTCAACTGCTTATCTGCGATGACACCGCGAAGGTGACGAAAGAAGTTCCGTTAGGTCAGTATGGCATCCTTATCCAGGATCAATATGGCTCCGCGCGCGGGTATGGAATTGACGAAGCCGGTAAGGTAACGCTGATTCTGTTGAAATCCGACGGTACCGTGCTGCGCACTGGCACGCTAACACTGCCGGCTGGCACCCATCTGGTTGACGCGCAGTATGCCGAACCGCAGGGCAACTTGCTGATCGCCAGCGCCAAACCGGACGGTACGGCGCCCGAGATGCAGCTTCTCAGTCCCGCCTTGACACCGCTACGCGTCTGGCGCGAGGGATTGGAAGCGATGCCGGTGGCGGCCGTCAGCGGTGACGGTTATTTGGTCATTGCGCTATCAGGCGGTACCACCCGCCTGTATGCGCCTGATGGGCAACTGATATCAGAAGTACGGCGCCATGACGGCTTGCCGACCACGGCGGTCGTCACAGCTCCTGCCGGTGCGTGGTACGCAGTGGCTACCGGTCCGGAGAGCCAAAACGAAACGAAGCCGAAGTTGCACATTTTTTCGCGCCAGGGTACTGAACTCCTCACGTTCGATCTGGAAGTCCTGCGGCTGATGCCGGTAAATACTACCGCGCTCTTCGCGGCGACGGCAGATCGCAGCGTCTACCTGAGCATCCCCGATCGGCGCGCGCTGTGGACGCTCATCGGCGGTTACGAGCGCGCGCTAGCGACGGGCGACCTACTCGTCATCGCCGGTCTGCGCGATCCAAAAGATGCCGCGATATTACTACCGAAATTATTGGTACTGCGTCAGAAAGATGGCGGCGCGCTGGCGACACAGGACCTGAATCCCGTTGAAGCGATTCACGCCGTGCTCCCCCCCGATGAACAGGGGATGATCGGCGTGGTAACGATGCCGTATTCCTTCCGATTTCCACTGCCAAAATAAATAATATGCAAAAGAAGGAAATAGCCTGCCTCAATGGAATAAGCTAGCAAGCCCGTGCCGCTGTCCGAACCCCTCCACGGACAGTGGCGCGGGCGTAATTATCGCGGATATATCGTATGACATCCCCTGCTCCTAACTCCGGTTCACGGATCGCGGTTATCGGTCCAGGCGCGCTTGGCACGCTTTTCGCGGCGTGTCTAACCCTGGCAGGCGTGCCCACGCTGCTACTGGATTACCGCCTCGACCGTGCGCTCGCACTGAACGAGCAAGGTATCCGGCTCATCATGCGGAAAGGCGAACAACTCGTTCCCGTACCTGTCACCGCCGACCCGCGTAATCTCGCGCAGATTGATGCCGCGCTGGTGCTGGTGAAGGCTTACCACACAGAACAGGTTGCGCTCACACTGGCGGAGCACTTGCCGCCCCATGGAATAGCCGTCACGCTGCAAAATGGCCTGGGAAACCTGGAAGCGCTGACATTAGCGCTAGGTGAGGCGCGTGCGTTCGGCGGCACGACGGCGCAGGGCGCCATCCTCGACGCGCCCGGGGTGGCGCGCGACACCGGGCAAGGCCCAACAGTGTTGGGACACGCGGACGGCGAAGCAGACCACCGGCTTGATGATGTAGCGCAGGCACTAATGCTGGCAGGGTTTGCCGTCAGTATTACACGGGATATCCACGCAGCGATCTGGACGAAAGCCATCCTCAACGCCGCCATCAATCCGGTAGCCGCGCTCACCCGCCTGCGCAACGGGCAACTGGTCGAACACGAATCGTCATTGGCGCTGATGACCGCCGCCGCCCGAGAAGCCGCGCATATTGCCCGTTTACACGGGATATCGGTCGAGGAGCAGGACTGGCGCGCCCGCCTGCACACAATCTGCGCCGCCACTGCCACCAATATCAACTCCATGCTGCAGGATATCCTTCACGAACACCGTACTGAGGTGGATGCCATCAACGGCGCCATCGTCCGCACTGCCGAACTTCATGGCGCCACTGCGCCGGTGAACCGCAGTCTCTGGTATTTACTCAAAGCGATCGAGCAGAGTTACGATGCGCGGATTTCTCGCTGACTGTAGGAGAAACTGTACAAATCGCTTCTTGCAGCGGCATCAAAATTTGTTATCATCTTGATGCGGAATCCAGTGAAAGCCTTTTCGTGAGCAATCTCTAGAAGGCAGGCACGCTCGCTGTTTCGAGTTCAGCGGATTCCGCTTTTTCACGCCTGCGGATGCAGGTATTCCCCGATACCTTCGCGCAGGGAAATCACCGGAAGATCAAACACTTCCTGTGCATGATGCTCTTCGCACACATTTCCTTTGAGCAGCATAGCCAACTGATCGCGGGTGATAGGCAGCGGCAGATGTGCCACTTTCGCCGTGCCGGTGACCAGTCGCATCAGCCAGACGGGGAGATGCACTTTACGCCGCGGCCGTTTCAGGTGCTCTATGAGGAGATTGACAATCTCCTCATAGGTGAGTATCTGCGGCCCACAGAGGTCGAAGGTTTTATGCACTGCTGCGCCGTTCATGCGCAGCGCGGCAGTGAAGGCGGCAGTAACGACATGGATGCTGACCGGCGCCATCAGATACGCGCCGGTTCCGATGATAGGCAATATCGGCAGTACGCGCACCTGTCGCGCAAGCAGGGTGATGAAGCCGTCTCCCGGCCCGAAGACAATGGAGGGCCGAAAGATGGTGAAGGCTACCCCCGATGCGCGCACCGACTCTTCCGCCGCCCACTTCGTCTTGAAATACGCTGTCTCCGCTTTCGGACCAGCGCCCAGCGCGCTCATGTGCAGCAGCCGGCTGATGCCCGCGGCTTTCATGGCAGCCAACACATTCCGCGTGCCATCCACATGCACCGACTGGAAAGTCGCCCCGCGCCGCTCACGAATGATGCCAACGAGATGCACTACGGCGGCGCAGCCGCGCATGCCCTCCTCCAGACTGTCAGTGTCATCCAGTGTTCCCGGTATCCAGGTTATGCCAGCAACATGCGGTCGTTCACGGCGCGTGAGCGTCGTTACCTCATGGCCGTCCGTTAGCAGTGCATCGCGGATGCGGGTTCCAACAAAGCCGGTGCCCCCAGTAAGGAAGATGCGCATGGGTCACCTCCCGACTACACGTTTCGCTGTCCAGAAGGATCATCCCTGTCGCGTAGAGATTACATGCTCGTCTTATGCTTCCCCCATCGCTGCGTAAATTGGCGTGTGGTGCGCCTGCTTTACTGCGTCCAGCGGCAGATCCATTACCACTTCGCCACCGCCGACGGAACCGATGAGTTGAAAGTCAGCACCCAGTTCATCGGCCATCGCGGCGAGGGCGTCGGCGTGCCGCGGATCGAAGGAGATGACGATGCGCGACTGCGATTCGGCGAAGAGGGTCATGTCGACGCGGTCGCCCACGCGGGAAACGGCGGCGGAGACGCCAACCTCCCCGGCGATGGCTGATTCAGCCAGCGTCACCGCCAGCCCGCCTTCCGAGCAGTCGTGCGCACTGGCAACGAGGCCGCGGCGGATCGCCTCCAGCACGAAGTTCTGCACG
>JAKIYB010000739.1:0-366 GCA_022708765.1 Armatimonadota bacterium
TCCTCGAATCAGTTAAAGAAACCACGCCGGCTGAAGACCCTGGAAAGGTGCCCCTGTGGCGCGAGCTGATCGATAGCGAAGACAAATCAAAATTGATCAACCGCCCTCCGGTCGTCACCATTCTTGGGCATGTGGACCACGGTAAAACTACCCTCCTGGATGCCATCCGCCACGCCAATGTGGCCAGCGGAGAAGCCGGCGGCATTACCCAGCATATTGGCGCATACCAAGTAGAACACAAGGGGAAAGTGATCACATTTCTGGATACACCCGGGCACGCGGCTTTCTCCGCCATGCGCGCACGCGGCGCCCAGGGGGCTGATATCGTCATCCTGGTTGTGGCTGCAGATGACGGGGTGATGCCTC
>JAKIYB010000739.1:376-742 GCA_022708765.1 Armatimonadota bacterium
GGCGCTCAATAAGATAGACCGCGCGGACGCCAACCCCGATTTTGTGAAACGTCAACTCTCCGAGCAGGGATTGGTGCCCGATGAATGGGACGGCAACACCATTGTGGTGCCAGTGTCAGCAAAACAGAAGAAAGGATTAGATGATATCCTGGAGGCGGTTCTCCTGGTGAGTGAGAGCCTGGATATCAAAGCCAACCCGCACGGGAAAGTTTTTGGCACCGTGATCGAGGCGCAGGTGGATAAAGCACGTGGGGTGATCGCCACCCTGCTGGTGCAGAATGGAACATTACAGACTGGTAACACGGTGATTGTAGGTGACACCTGTGGGAAGATTCGCGCCATGTTTGATTTCAATGGGAAAACGGT
>JAKIYB010000740.1 GCA_022708765.1 Armatimonadota bacterium
TGACAGTGGCCGGCGTCACCCGCAAAGAGCGCACGGGTTTCTCGCTGCTCTATGACGCGGTGGGGGGCATGAAATATTCCCCCTGGCAGTGGATTGACACCGCGCCGCCGGACGCTCCCGCCGCCTTCACCTACACCGTCCGCCTGGACGATGCCCTGTTCGCCGACAGTGAAGGCTTTGACCTCCGCCTCGAAATTGGCGGCAGCCTCGAAGAGGTAACACTCCTTGACGCGGTAAGATAATGTGATGTCTCCCGCGAATAGCGCTTCCGGCTGTTGGCAGTACGCCACGCAGTAGAATGGAGCCGCGCCGGCAATAGTCATAGCACGGTGTGGAAGCCGGCCACAGCCGCGCTCAGTTTATGTTGAAGCAAATGGTTTCATATCTGGCGGCGAGTCTGAGAGCCGACGAGAGTCGCGTCCGGCGCATATAGTTGCTCACCCGGGCGCGACTATGGCTGGCTTCCATACCTGTTGCCGCATGGTTGCCCACCTGCCATTCCGCGGGTATGATAAGCAGGTGAAATATTCAGCTTCCGCTTTATGGCTCATCTGCTTGGTGCTGCTGGGGGCGTTCGCCGGGGCGCGGGCGGAGGTGGGGTTTACCACCGCTGACCCGGCGTATGCCACGCGCGCATTGGAAGCGGACGAGGTGCAGGCGCTGGGGAAGCACCTGCAGCAGCGCAAGGCGGCGGTGCTGGCGCTAACGGGGATGGGGGAACTGCCGTCGCTCGCCG
>JAKIYB010000741.1 GCA_022708765.1 Armatimonadota bacterium
CCGATCGTGCCTTCCAGGCCCGAGGCATTCACCAGCGCGACGCGATCCGCAAAGATGCGCACCGCGCCGGCAAAGGCGTTGATGCTGACGATGTCGTCTTTGTACGTTATCGGCTTCTCAACCGCGCAGAATACGTAATCGGTAGAGGCAGCCGTTGTGACCCTGATGATACCCTCGCCCAGCCGCTCGATCTTCTGCGGCAGCGGCTCCCCTTCTTTATATGGGTAAAAGACGGTGAGGTAACCCTGGTTTGGCCCCTGGTTCACGCTGATCTGGCTGTAGTCCTCTGTGAAGCCGCTGACCTTTGTTCCCTTGATCGTCACCTGCGGATTCTTCGGCGCCACAAAGTAGATGTTACACAGCACGCCGTCGGCCAGTTTCACGTGTACGCCGCCGGGGATGAGCGAGACATCCTCCTGCATGGCCACCAGCCACTGATACCACCAGCTCTGCAGCGGGCAGTCGCCCTGGGTGCTGTCGCGCACCACGACGTAGGAAGGAGTGGTGACTTTTCCCGAGCGCAGCATCACCACCTGGCGGCTCCAGTCAAAACTGTCCTTCAGCGTCTTCGTCGGGTCCCAGCGCGCCAGGAAGGTCTGACGGCCGAGCAGGTAGCCCACCGATTGCGTGAAGCCGTAGTCCTCGATATTCGTATCCACGCGGCCGTGCTCGTGGTCAGCCAGCGGTTGGCCAAAGCAGATGCGCGAGTCGTGGCAGATGCCC
>JAKIYB010000742.1 GCA_022708765.1 Armatimonadota bacterium
GTCATCAAGCGCATCAACTACCTGGAAGACCTGCTCGCCAGCCCGCGCAAACTGATGGGCGTGGTGAAGGACGAGTTGCTCGACATGAAGAAGCGCCACGGCGATGCCCGCCGCTCGCGCATCCGCCAGGAAGAGGCCGCCGAGCTCTCCATTGAAGACCTGATTGATGAAGAGGATGTCATCATCACCGTCACCCGCGACGGGTACGTGAAGCGGCTGCCCATTGACACCTACCGCACGCAAGGTCGTGGAGGCAAAGGCATCGTGGGACTCACCACCAAGGAAGAGGATCTGGTGGAACACCTCTTCATCGCCAATACCCACAGCTTCCTGCTCGCTTTCACCGATAAGGGGAAGGTATATCGCCTGCGGACGCACGAGGTGCCGGCCGCCAGCCGCACCGCGCGCGGGGTGAATATCATCAACCTCATCAATATCGAGCCCGGCGAGACGGTGACGGCGGTGCTGAATATCAAAGAATTCAGCGACGACCGCTACCTCTTTATGGTGACGGAACGCGGCACGGTGAAGAAGACGCGCCTCTCCGACTACAATACGCGCCTCTCCGGCGGCATCATCGCCATCAAGCTCGATGACGACGACGCCCTGCGCTGGGTGAAGGTGACCGATGGTCACCGGCACATCGTACTCGCGACCCACCACGGCATGTCCATCCGCTTCTCGGAGGAATATGACGAGACGACCGGCACCGGCGTGCGCCC
>JAKIYB010000743.1:0-414 GCA_022708765.1 Armatimonadota bacterium
CTGGCCATGGCGCGTTCGACCACCTCGCGCGAATTCGGCCCGCGATCGACAAGGTCGCCGAGCAGGATCAGGACGGATTTCGCTGGACTACGCGAGGCGTGGTCGGCTTCAATCTTGTCGAGCAAGTCTGCAAACAGATCGTCACGCCCATGAATATCGCCTATGGCGTACACACGAATTCCGGGGGGGATCAGGGCAGTGCGCGCGACCCGCTCCGCAACAGGGCGTCGGAATCGCGAAAACAGGGACATTGATCATTCTTCCTGGCTCCGCGCTTGATTGCGCGGCGTGTCCGGAGCTTGGCACGGGACAATGCGCGGTGCATGGCGGCAAGTCGTCGGTCAAGCCCAAAGCGGCCGCGCCGCCCGATCAACCGGGTTAAGCGATCCGCAACGGCTTATCTGTATCGGCTAG
>JAKIYB010000743.1:469-721 GCA_022708765.1 Armatimonadota bacterium
TAAGCGATCCAGTCGATATGCGCGTTCTTTCAGTCTTCGGCACCCGTCCAGAAGCGATCAAGATGTTTCCCGTCGTCCACGCGCTGCATCGCCAGCCGGGCGTCGAAACGCGCGTGTGCGTCACCGCGCAGCATCGCGAGATGCTCGACCAAGTGCTCGATATCGCGCGCATCGTTCCCGACATCGATCTCGACGTCATGACGCCGAACCAGTCGCTCGATGCACTGCTCGCGCGGCTTGTTGTCGGGCTGG
>JAKIYB010000744.1 GCA_022708765.1 Armatimonadota bacterium
TCCACTACCTGCAGCAGGCGGTCGTTGGGAATGACTATTAGTGTGTCAACTTTGTCTTTGAGCGCGGCAATTCCTTGGTCGGCCTGGGCCATCCGACGTCTGCCTTCAAAGGCGAACGGCTTGGTCACCACGCCCACCGTCAAAGCCCCCTGCTCTTTGGCTATCTCCGCTATGATGGGCGCGGCGCCGGTGCCGGTGCCCCCGCCCATGCCGCAGGTGATGAAGACCATGTCGGCGCCTCCGAGCGACTGCCCTAGTTGCTCACGGCTCTCCTCGGCGGCCTTCTTGCCGATCTCGGGATTCGCGCCGGCGCCAAGCCCTTTGGTGAGCTTCTCGCCGATCTGTATCTTGTTTGGAGCGTCTGCCGTGCGCAAAGCCTGAGCATCCGTGTTCAAAGCGATGAACTCGACCCCACGGAGCCCGGCGCTGATCATCCTGTTGATGGCGTTGCTGCCGCCACCGCCTACACCAACTACCTTGATGCTGGCCAAGTGATCGACCTCGATCTCTAGTTCAAACACCTCGCATCCCCCTTGCAGCTCTCACGAGGAGAATATCTCCCGAAACCACTCGCGAACGTTCGCGGCAAAACCACTGGATCGGCGCTTTGCGACCGACGCAGACGTCGATCCCGAGTTGCTGCACACATACTTAACCAGGCCCAGTGCTGTGGCGTACGCAGGGCTTGCCACAACATCAGTCATGCCCGATACCCCTG
>JAKIYB010000745.1:0-262 GCA_022708765.1 Armatimonadota bacterium
ATGTGTTCTATTCAGCGTTGCGCAGGCGAATGCCTGCTTTACCCGTTATAAACGCTAGAGTGCTGGTCAACCCGTGGGGAATATAAAGATGTTATCAAGTTATCGGTTGGTTGGCTGGGGAATACGAGAAAAAGGAGAATTGCCATTTTAACCGCATAATTCACACCCCAATATAAAGGAATACGTCTATGAAACCTACCTTCCTCTCGCTGTTTGCCCTGCTGGGCGCATTCCTGTGGCTCACCGGCTGCGGCGGTGGGGG
>JAKIYB010000745.1:272-682 GCA_022708765.1 Armatimonadota bacterium
TCGCTTCATGCGCGGTGATACCAACGACCCGGTGAAGGGGGCCACTGTGAATGCCTACACCACGCGCTCGCGCGTGCTCGGGTCGGTGCTGGCCACCACTACCACCGACGACACCGGCGCCTACATCCTGCACTTCGCCGCGCATGGCGATACGAACATTATCATCATCGCCGATCCGGCGGCGGAGTCTGGCCTCGCGCAGATTGAGCTTTCCATGGCCGTCTCGGCTGGCGCCACCATCAGCGGTAATGTAACGCTCCAGAGACCTGCAATCGTGTCGAATGTTGGGGTCACCACAACAGGCACGATGACCCGTGTAGGAGCGAATATCTCGGCAACGGCCCATACGGTTGAAAGTGATGGGGAAGTCTACGATGGTACCGCCACGCTGACGCCCGTGCTCTGAAGTA
>JAKIYB010000746.1:0-299 GCA_022708765.1 Armatimonadota bacterium
CGCCCTCGGGCACGTGGACATGGATGTCCGTGTCCTTGTAGAAATTCTTGTCCAAACCCAGGGAATCGGCCTTGGAACGAACGATCGTCAGCGCCGCCTGGGCCGACTCCTGCATCACATCGCCGAGCTTGCCCGTCAGGATGGTCTTCCCGGTCCCCTGCAGGATCGTCGACTCGACAATCAGCAACTCGCCGCCCACCTCTGTCCACGCCAGCCCCTGCGTCAGACCAACGGCTTCCTTGCCCTCGGACTCCCCGAACCGGTACTTCGGGATGCCGAGGTACTTTTCGATCGACTTG
>JAKIYB010000746.1:342-661 GCA_022708765.1 Armatimonadota bacterium
TCCGGATCAGCTTCTTGTGGCCGTTGGTCACGATCTCGCGGGCCACCTTTCGGCAGATGGAGGCGATTTCGCGCTCCAGGTTCCGCACGCCGGCCTCGCGGGTATAGCGCCGGATGATGTCCAGGATCGCCCCGTCGGTGAACAGGATATCCTTGTCTGTCAGCCCGTTGGCCTCGATCTCCTTCTTCACGAGGAAGCGTTTTGCGATGTTGAGCTTCTCCGGTTCCGTGTACCCGGCGATGCGAATCACCTCCATCCGGTCCTGGAGGGGTCCCGGGATCGTCTGCAGGATGTTCGCCGTCGTGATGAACATCACGTC
>JAKIYB010000747.1:0-294 GCA_022708765.1 Armatimonadota bacterium
GGGCCCTGGCAAATGGAGTCAGACGCGAACCCTGCAGCAAACCTACGAGAAAAGACTGCTGACAGCAGAAAAGTTTATTGCTGCGGATAAGACTGACCAGTTCACGCCGGGTGGCGGCAGTATAATCAAATCTGCTCATTTATTTTCGCCCATCAGTCGTCGAAAAAGCTTTCATCTTCGTCTTCAGCATTTTCAACCGCTTTCGCCTGTGATGCGGCATTTTCGTTGATCAGCCCGATGAGAATTGCTGCGAGCAGATTCGGGTTATGGCGCAGCATATCTGATTCAAGCAGC
>JAKIYB010000747.1:389-661 GCA_022708765.1 Armatimonadota bacterium
TTTTCGTATCTCGCCATCAGCGGTTTAGCGGCACGGCGCGAATTGACGACCACGATGTCGATTCGCTGCAGCGGGGTTTTTTCGAGAATGGCTCGCACATGATCAGCGGCATTGAAAGAATCGGTTTCGCCGGGCTGGGTCATCACGTTGCAGATATAAACGACACGGGCACGACTGTTATTGATTTTCTCCGCCACTCCGGGAACCAGCAGGTTCGGGATGACACTGGTAAACAGACTGCCCGGGCCAAGAACGATCATATTGGCGTCATC
>JAKIYB010000748.1:0-233 GCA_022708765.1 Armatimonadota bacterium
CCCCGCCGGTGTCAGCCGTCGCCACGACCGGCAGGTCAGGCCGGCGCCGGGCGCAGGCCAGGACGGCCTCGTCGGCCGTGCTGCCGACCACGAGGAGGTCGGGTGCGACGGTCTCGAAGATGGCCTCGAGGCTGTCCGGGCGCAGCCAGGTATTCAGCGGCACGATGATGCCGCCGAGGCGGACGACGGCCCAGTAGACCAGGAAGTACTCCAGGCTGTTCGGGAGGAACACC
>JAKIYB010000748.1:345-652 GCA_022708765.1 Armatimonadota bacterium
GTAGGTCAGACGGCGCTGGCCGCAGACCGCCGCCAGGCGGTCGCCGGCGAGGGCCACGGCCTCGTCCCACATGTCGCGGGTGGTCAGCATGGCGCGGCGACGCACGGGGAGGGCCTTCTGGCCGAGGATGGCCTCGAGGTGTGGCTCCAGTTCGTTGGCCACGGCGCGGTTGCCATGCTCGTTGGGGTGGTTGCGGTCGCGCCAGCAGGTGCGGTCGCCGACGATGCAGCGTTGCAGGTTCGGCACGTACGGGCAGCCGTGCGCGGCGGCCACGGCGGCCTCGAGGTCGCGGTAGTGCCGCGAGCGC
>JAKIYB010000074.1:0-9491 GCA_022708765.1 Armatimonadota bacterium
CGGCAGGTTCACGCGCGGGCTGCCGCCGCTGGGCTCACGAATAAGGCCGGCGAGCAGCGCGCCTTCCGCTGGTGATAACTGCTCAATTGGCTTGCGAAAAAACCCCCGCGACGCCGCGCCGATACCATAGGCGCCCCCGCCGAAATAGACGCTATTCAGATAGCGCTCGAGTATCTCGCTCTTGGTATGCGCGCGCTCGACACGTACCGCCAGCACCAATTCCTTGATTTTGCGTGGCCAGGTGCGCCGGTCATCCAGCAGCGACACGCGTACAAGCTGCTGGGTGATGGTGCTGCCACCCTGACGAATCTCGCCAGCGCGCAAGTTGATCCACGCGGCGCGCGCTGTCCCGCGCCAATCCAATCCGTGATGCCGGTAAAAGCGCCGATCCTCGGCAGCGAGGATAGCGTGAACCACATGCGTTGGTACCTGGCTGAGCGACACCGGTATAGTCTGTCCTTCGTAGAGCTTTGCCAGTACCACGCCGTCGCTGGAGTAGACGACGGTCGGAAGCGGCGCGGATGGTCCGTATAAAGTGTATGGGTGCATGGTGGCGCCGATGAAGGCCATGCCCACGAAGAGTGCCAGCGAGAGCAGCGCGAAACAACTCCAGCCCAGCCAGTTCAGGAACCACGCGGCGGGATGGCGAACACGCGTACGAAGGCGGTGGAGGGCAGCCTGCGCGGCGATGGGTTTCCGCGCGGCGCGCCGTACTGTACCTCTCTCCCCCTGTCGTCTTCGGTGTTGTGCCATACCGTGACGTCCTTGCCGAAATGTTGACCGTCGCCTATGTTGTTCCCGTGCTCGTTGACCTCGGCCCGCGATGGATGCGTGGCTTCGCCGACATGGTACGAATCAGGCGATGGGGTCGGGTGGCGCGGTGTGCGGTTCGGCTAACGCCGTCGCTTCCTCAAAGATCGCGCACAGTCGTTCCGCGCAACGCGACCAGGGGAAGGCCGCCGCGCGTGCCAGTCCCGCCTCCCGCATCATCTGCAGGCGTTCGGGATGGTTCAATAGAGTAAAAATTTCAGCTTGCCAGAGGACACGTTCGAGGGGGATGATCAGTCCGGCGTCGCCGACCGTCTCCGGCAGCGCACCCTGGTTTGATGCCACGACTGGCGTGCCGACGGCCATTGCCTCCAGAGCCGGCAGGCCGAATCCTTCATACCGCGACGGCATCAGCAGCAGTTCTGCCGCGGCAATGATGGGCGGCAGTTCCGATTGCGGCACGTAACCCGGTAGATGGATGCATTCGCGGAAGCGCGCGCGCGCCAGCGCGCGCTGCACATCCTGGTAGCCCCAACCCCACTTGCCAATAATGACCAGATGATGGGGAAGACCGGCGGCTTTCCAGGTATCGAACCAGCGAATAAGGTCTGCGAAGTTCTTCTTCGGCTCAATGGTGCTCACCGCCAGTAGGAACGGCACGTCAATTCCCAGCCGCTCGCGAGCCGCGGCGATGGTGTCCAGGGTGGGCGTTGGAGGTATTTCGACGCCCAGCGGCGCTGTGCGAACGCGTTCGGGGGGAACGCCGCAGTGACGGACGACATCGTGGCTGGAGACGTCGCTGGGTGTCGCGATCAGCGTTGCGCGCCGCGCGGAAGGCGGTAGCAGCAGGCGGTAATTCACCGCATTGCCGCGACGACAGAGAGATGGGTGTGTCAGCGCGATGGTATCGTGGATGAAAACGACGGACGGCCCATCCCAACGTAGCGGGAGCAGATAACCTGGCGCGTAGAGTAACTCGGTATCCTCATTGGCCAGCAAGCGCGCCATGTGTGTTTGCTGCCACCAGAGGCGTTTCAAACGCTGTCCGGAACGGACGGGAGCGCGTAGGACGCGGTATGGACGCGCCGTCTTGCCGAGGAGCGTTTCAACAGGTACGTCCTCGAGCGCGAGGATGGTGACGCGATGGCGCATTTCCAGGTTAAGCAGCGCGCGAAGCTGGTGCAGCGTGGCGTGCTGCACCCCGGAAAATTCACCGTATACCAGCAGGGCGTCTACGACGATATGCATGCGGGTCGGAATACCTGACGGCGTGTCACGGAGCCTTGCCGGATGGCGGAGGATTTAGCCAGTCAGCGATGGGCGGGGGATTGAGAAACGGGTTGTTCTTCTTCTCTTCGCCGATCGTTGTCATCTCGTAATGCCCTGTGAGTACGATCGTCTCCTCAGGCAGCGTGAACAGTCGCTCACGAATGCTTTTGAACTCTAACTCCTGATCACCAGACCCGTCGCGGAAATTCGTACGGCCAAGCGAATGGTAGAGCAGGGTGTCGCCGCTGAAAAGCAGAGGACGGTTTTTATAGATCGTGCGCAGGCAGATGCCACCCGGACTGTGACCGGGGGTGTGGATGACTTGTAACACCATGCCGTCGAGCTTGACCAGGTCACCGTCTTTCAACAGACGGTCCACCTTCGGAAGCCCGCCCTCCAGCGTGTAGGCGTCCTTCGGGTAGACGGGCACTTTGGGATCGTCTGCCGGCGGTATTGCCCCGTCAGCACATCGGGTATCCGCCGCGTGCATCAGGAGTTGTGCCCCTGTTTTTTTCTTCAAGTAGCCGACAGCGCCGATATGATCAATGTGCCCGTGGGTGAGGATGATCAATTTTAGCTTCAGTTTGTTGTCGTCAAGCACTTTGGCGATGCGTTCCGCGTCCCGGCTAAGGGCACGCCAGGTGCCGTAGATGAGCAGCTTTTTGCCGGTATGCGGGTCCTCGACGGACTCGCCGTCGCCGCGTGCAAGTTCTTCCGCCGTGGCTTTGCGCGATTTACCAGTGGTGATATCCACCAGCAGCTTCTCCGTGCCCATTACCAGATTGTCACCGGGGTCAATGATGATCGCCTCGCGATTCTTACCGGCAATAATAAAACAGTTTGTCTGCCAGAAATCCTCCACCACCAAATGGTGAATCTGTGCTTCCGGCGGAAGAATGACAGGGTCTGTGGGAACGGCGGCCGGTTGCTGCGCCTGTACCGTAACTAACCACAGCAGGACGATCAGTGTCACGGATAATCGGCCAATTTGTCGCATCGGCAATACCTCATTCCTCTCTGACACCGCTCGGGGTGAATTCTCTCCTTCGACGTTGACGCCGTATCTCCCTTGTACCCGACCGGCCTGCCCTCAATCAAGACGACAGTGCCAGCCACATGTGATCGAGGTAATCAGTGCAGCCGATGCCACGCCAGAAGGCCTGCGATACGGGATTGTGATGAGCCACGTTCAACTGGATGCTTGTTAATCCTTGCCGACAGAACCAGGCCAGAACATCGTCTACCAACCGCTTGCCCACGCCGCGGCGGCGGCAAACAGCCGTGACGCACAGGTCGGCGATGAAGCCATAACGTGGGGTGGGGAAGATGGGTGGATTTTCCGCGACATAAGCCAGCAGGTACCCGACGACGCGCTCGTCAATTATAGCGACAAGCAGGCGGCACATATCGTCATGCAACATGGGCGTGACATGGCGTATATATTTCACCCGTCCGCCATCCGGGATGCCGAAACGGATATCGAGACCGGCATGGAAAGACATGAGCTCCACCCACAGGTCGCCGATGACGTCCAGGTCCTTTCGCGTTGCCGGGCGGATAATGACCGGCGCTTCCAACAATTGGGCGTGGTCGCTGCTCATGGCAGGAATTATACCCTATCTCCAGAACTTTGCGGAAACACTGGAGTACGACAGGCGCATTGCCTGTTCCGGGAGGACATCAACATGCAAGGAGCTTCACCCGCGCGCATCAGGCCGGCGGCCGTAGCTGGGGCATTTTATCATGCCCACGCCGCGGCATTGCGGCGGGAGATCGAGGAGACGTTCACCTCGCCATTGGGACCGGGCGCCGTGCCGAGAGTGGAAGCGGGGCCGCGGCACCTGGTGGGTATCATAGCCCCGCATGCGGGCTATGAGTATTCAGGGCCGGGCGCGGCGTGGGCGTATGCCGAAGTCGCCCGCGATGGACGGCCCGCCGGCGCGGTGATACTTGGCGTGAATCATTATCATTATTACACCGCCGGCTCCCCATTGGCGCTCTCTTCAGCGGATGGTTGGGCTACCCCGCTGGGCGTGATGCCGGTGGCGCAAGAATTCGGGCGCGCGCTGCGCGCACTGGATGCCGATATTGGTGTGGATGACCCCTCGCATGCCTATGAGCACTCGCTGGAAGTGCAGGTGCCTTTCCTGCAGTATCTCTTCGGAGAGTTGCCGATCCTCCCAATTGTTGTCGGCCACACGACTTGCGACGCGGTGCTGGCGCTGGGCATGGCGCTGGCAACGCTTTGTACCGCGCACGATCTGTTGATCATCGCCAGTACCGATTTCTCGCATCAGGTACCTGCGGAGGTAGCGCGCGAGCAAGATGCGCTGGCCCTTGACCGTATTCGCACGATGGATCCGCTCGGACTCATGGAGGTGGTGACGGACCGCGGCATATCCATGTGCGGTTACCAGCCGACGGCCATTGCGTTGGTAGCCGCGAAAGCGATGGGCGTAGAAGAAGGCACGATACTGCACTATCACACCTCCGGCGATGTCACCGGCGATACACGGCAGGTGGTTGGATACGGAGCGGTCGCACTGGAAAAAGGAAAACGCTAAAAAAGTTAATGAATATCAACGTATTACTCGTAAAACCTCTTGACGAGACGCGTGATCTGAGGTATTCATTACTCAGAGTAATGAATTGCTCGCAAGCTGCGGGCTCAGAGAAGGGAGTAGGGGATGGCGCCATCAGTGTATTTGGATCATGCCGCGACGACACCGGTTGCACCGGAAGTGATTGAGGCAGTGCTGCCGTATTTTCGCGAATTCTGGGGCAACCCATCGAGCATTCACGGTTACGGGCGCCAAGCCGCCGAAGGCGTACAGGCGGCGCGTGAGCGCGTGGCCACATTGCTGGGCGCGACGTCGAACGAGATCATCTTCACCAGCGGCGGAACGGAAGCCGATAATCTTGCGATTTTCGGCGCCGCCCTGGCGAAGGAGAGTAAAGGCAAGCACATCATCACCAGCGCTATTGAGCATCATGCCGTCTCCCATTCCACTGAAGTGTTGGCAAAACGTGGTTGGGAGGTGACTTACCTCCCGGTCGATGGCGGCGGACGTATTGACCCCGATGCGGTGCGCGCGGCAATTCGTCCCGACACCGTGCTCGTGACGATCATGCACGCCAATAACGAAGTGGGCACAGTGCAGCCTATCGCGGAAATTGGCGCCATCTGCCGCCAGACGGGGGTATGGTTCCACACCGACGCCGTGCAGTCCGTCGGGCACATCCCGACATTGGTCGGCGAATTGCACGTAGACATGCTCTCGTTGTCCGGCCATAAGCTCTATGGGCCGAAAGGGGTGGGAGCGCTGTATTTGCGGAAGGGTGTGCGCATCAAGCCGCTGCTTTACGGCGGCGGGCACGAGCGCAATATGCGCAGCGGCACGGAAAATGTGCCAGGCATCGTCGGTCTGGGCGCTGCCGCTGACCTGGCGATGGCGGAGATGGCGGACGAAGCAGTCCGTCAGGAGGCGTTGCGCGATAAGCTCATTGACGGCATCCTCGCGCGAATTCCCGACTCCTTCGCCACGGGCAGCCGCGAACATCGCCTACCGAACAACGCCAGCGTGAGTATCAAGTATATCGAAGGCGAGGCGCAGTTACTGCGGCTGGACGCGGTGGGCATCGCCGCCTCTAGCGGGTCGGCCTGCACCTCCGGCTCGCTCGATCCCTCGCACGTGCTGCTGGCGATGGGCATTCCGGTGGAGTTCGCGCATGGGTCGCTGCGCTTCTCGTTGGGCCGCGGCACTACTGAAGCAGAGATTGACTACGTGCTGGAACAGCTTCCCCCTATCGTGGAGACCCTGCGCGCCATGTCCCCCTTCAAAGCGGGAGCGGCATTCCCGATCTGACGAACTGTCGCAAGGGGAGAAGCCAGCGCGGCTGCTCCCCGTTGTACCTCGGTACCCGGTCCGCATCACATCACGACGCATTTCTGCAATCGCCTGCGGCAAGATTCCCATTCAGCACCGATGAGGTATCCCGGGAAACACACCTGTCAAAAATAGAATGCCCCCTTTTCCGCTCTCGGTGTCTTTCCCCTCTCCCAGCCAGGATGGCGGCTGAGGGAGGGGTGGCCTTTTGGCCGGGGAGGGGTGAGCGCCGGCGGAGTCGAGATGATAGCTGGATGAACCCCTATCCCGCCGATTGAACGGGAATCAAAGCTTATTTTGGACAGATCTGCCTGGAAAAACAAACAAAAGTACCCGTGTTTGCGTTCTAAAAATCAGCTTTGTTATGAAAAAGGGAGATGGCAAAACCAACCCGAAAGAAATAATATGGAAGGCCTTCACTCGCCATGAAAGACGATGTTTACAGTAAGCCGAATAACCTCCTCCGCCTGCTCGCATATATCCGCCCATACTGGCTCTCCTTCGCGCTGGCCACCCTCTGCGGCATTGTGAAGTTTCTGGTGCCGGTCATTAATAATGTCCTCGTTGGACGCGGCATTGACGTGCTTACCGCCGCGTATGCCGGTGACCTGCCGCGTTCCGCCGCCTGGGCACAGGTGACTTTCTGGGCGCTACTTGGTATGGGACTGGCGGTCGGCAGCACATTGCCCGTGTATCTCCGCTCGCGCATCGGTGCGCGCGCTGTCTGGTCGGTAGTGCGCGATCTTCGCTGTGACCTGTATGCGCACATTCAAAAACTCTCACACTCATTTTTCGACGCCCATCGCTCTGGCTCGCTGACCAGCCGTATCATCGGTGACGTGGAAGCCGTGCAGCCGTTCCTCAACCAGGGGCTGATTCAGTCCTGGATGAACATCGTGCAGATCACCGTGGTGATGAGCATCCTGTTTTCGCAGAACGTGAAGCTGGCGCTTCTCTCCATGGCGCTCATTCCCCTTCACGTGGCGGTGCAGCGCATGTTAAGTTGGCGAGTGAAGGCGAATGCCCGCGCCATTCGCGACCAACTGGCGGGCTTGGCCGGTGCGACGCAGGAAAAGCTGGCCGCTTCCACGGTGGTGAAGACTTTCACCCGCGAGGACGACGAGGTGCAACGCTTCAGCGAGGATTCCAACTCGCTTATTGATCTCGGCATCTACAATTCTCATCTGAATGGACTCAGTCAGGCGGCCGTTACCGGCATCAACGCGCTGGCACCGCTGCTCATTCTGCTTATTGGCGGGCACATCGGCATCTTCCAACCGGGAGAATTGTCCATTGGTCTCATCGCCCAGTTCATCCTCATGCAGGGGCAAGTGTATGGACCTTTCGAACGGTTGAATGAGATGCAGCTTATCACCGCAAATGCACTGGGCGCCACCGACCGCATTTTCGACATTTTTGACACTGAGCCGGAGATCGCCGATCGCCCCGGCGCGGTGAAGGCGCCGCACTTCACCGGTGACGTTCGCATCAGTGGCTTGACCTTCCGCTATCCCGATGCCCTTTCCCCCGCGTTGACTGATTTCACGCTGCATATCCCCGCGCATACCACCACGGCCCTTGTCGGGCCATCGGGCGGTGGGAAAACAACGGTAACGCACCTGCTGAGTCGCTTTTACGAATGGGAAGCCGGCACGATTATCATTGACGGCGGCGACATTCGGGACTACACCGTTTACTCACTACGCGCGCAGGTGGGGCTGGTACCACAGGATCCCATGCTCTTTTCCGGCACCATTGAGGAGAATATCCTTTACGGCCGGCCGGATGCCACCCCCGATGAGGTGCGCCGGGCAGCAGATCAGGCGTATGCATTGGGTTTCATAGAATCGCTCGATCAGGGATTCAACACCCTGCTTGGTGAGCGGGGCATCAAGCTTTCCGGCGGGCAGAAGCAGCGTATCGCCATTGCCCGCGCCTTTCTCAAGAACCCCGCCATCCTCATCCTCGACGAGGCGACCAGCGCGCTGGACTCCGAGAGCGAGCGCATTGTGCAGCAGGCGCTGGAGGCGCTGATGCGCGAACGCACCACCCTTGTGATCGCGCACCGATTGGCCACCGTCATCCGCGCGGACCAGATCGCCGTCATCACCGCTGGCCGTGTGGTGGAATGCGGACGGCATGCGGAACTGCTGGAACGCAACGGTCTATACGCTATGCTCTGCCGGCAGCAGTTTGGCGAGCAATTACCCGGGGCGCCCACCCTCGATTAGCCGCGCTCCCACAGCGGCCGAAGATAATAGGCCCAAAGTGCCGCCACCTCGCGCGTGACCAGGAAGGGTACCGAAACGGCAAGCTGCTGGTCGCGCACCGGTACAGTAGATACCTCCCATCCGGCACGCCGGTACGTCATCTTCAACCGCGGCAGGTGAAAGAAGTGGCTGACCACCAGGACGCGGCGGACGTCGAGTTGTTGTAAGTGTGGCAGCGAGTTGCGCACGGTGGCGCGGGTATCCACGCCCTCCTCGTCGAGGTAGATTGCGATTGGCGGTACGCCCAGCCGCATAGCGCGGCGACGCATGGCCGATGGCTCGGAATAAGGGCCATCCCCCGGTCCACCGGAAAACAGAATGCGCGGTGCTAGGCCGGCGTGATAAAGCTCGCAGGCGGTGCGCACGCGGTCGGAGGCAGCGGACGAGAGCGAGCCGTCTATATACACCTTCGCTCCGGGTACGACGATGATATCGGCTTGACGGCTGTAGTCAGTCCAACCGAACGTGTGGATTTGCGCCAGCGGAAAACCAATCGCGCAGCAAAGCAGGCTGAACAGCAGCCAGCCGGGACGCACAGGAGCTTGCCGTGTCCATGGCAGCAGCAGGATGATGACCATCGCCAGCAGGCACAGGGCGAGGAGAGCGGAGATGGATACCGCGGACGACTGAATGAGGTTCTGGTCGCGCAGGCGGATAACCGCAACAGCGTTGCATGACGCCGCGAGAACCATCACCAGTGTCAGGCTGGCGGTGACGATGACTCGCCACCGCCGCATGTGAGGCCGTACGGCGAAGACCAACCATGCCAGCGCAGCCGTGAGAAGCAACGCCTGTGCCAGCCAAATCGGCAGCATTCGCAGATCAATCCACCAGTGGTTGGCATCAAAACCGGGCATGCACAGGCCGCCCAGTAGGTTGAGCAGCGTAAATCCACCAAGGAACAATGCTACTCCTCGCGCCATCGCCGCCAGCACGCCTCCGCGTCGTCTCGCATCGCCGGTCACTGTCGTCATGCTGCCAGTATCACACGACGATGTTGAGTGAGGATGACGGGATGATTACGGTAGGATGATAATTGATGTTGCAGAATAACCCATGTGAAAAACCAACGGAGTCTCGCCCTCCAGTGGAATCGAAAAACAGATGCAAATGCGATGTCGTTACACCGGTGCTGTATCTCCCGCGATTGCCTTGAAAGACTCTCGCCGCTCTACCAGTCCAAAATTTTCCAGTGCGTTGTCACGGAGGAGCATGGTGCCAACCTCTGCGGCATAATCTTCACTGAAGCGGCCTTCCTCCACCTTTTCGGCGAGGACGCGGGCGATTTCACGGCGGG
>JAKIYB010000074.1:9639-12650 GCA_022708765.1 Armatimonadota bacterium
GGATTGATAATCCACATCCAACAGAAGTCGATGGTGACGTTTGGGAAGTTCTTCGCAAGCGTTGCCAGCTCTTCCTGATACGGGTAAGAGATATGGTAGATGTCGAAGCCGGTTTCCGAGTATTTCATAAATAGGTTGGCGAGTAGCGCGGCGCGGCTATTGGTGATGATATTGCCGTTGCCTTCCTGCAGGCCAGTATGGAACTTCATGCGGATACCATACTCGCCGCAGTTGCGGCAAAGGTAATGCATGATGAAGTCCTCGAAGGCTTTCACTTCGCGGCGATCAGGGTGATCACCGAAGGCAACAAGACGGTTATAAATACGTTCGGCGTCGGTGTGGGGAACGTCTTCCCAGAAGAGTGCCCGGTCATACGCGCGTCCTACTTTGAAGGCGCCGGAAAGGCTCGCATACTGTGCAAAGTACCAGTCAATCGCCAGCAGGTAGTCATCGAGGCAGGCAATGCGCAGCCCGGACTCCTGTGCCAGCCTGGCGCACTGTATGCCCGTGAAGTTATCCACCATATCCACGATGAAGCAGTCGGGATCGAAGTCGGGATTGAAAACCAGCTTTGGCGCGAAGGGGTTGTTCATCGCGAAGTCAATGCCCGCGCGGTCGAACACCTTGCGGGTGAAGCCCGGCGCGATGGCCGCGCGCATGGCGTCGGTGAGTGCCTCTACCGTGTCGGCGGAGAAGTCTTCGATACCATACAGATCGCGAATGGCAATGCGCAACGCCTCGCAGTAGGCGGTGTTCCAGGCTTTGCGGTACCAGGTCGCCAACAATGCCCAGCGCTCGCGTGGCGACAGGCCATTCCTCCCGTCCATCACCCGCTCGTAATCAGCGCGCGGCAATCCTGCGCTGATCAGGTCGCAGTTGGCATAGTGGATGAAGAAGCGCCCGATATGGATGTCTTCCCCGCGCGGCAGCTCCGACTCCCGCTGTAGATGCTCGTGGCAGTCTACGGCGGGCACGGCATCCAGGTGGGCCTTCAGGCGGCGGTAGAGTTCGGTCTCGTAAGCAGGCATTGTGTCACCTCATCGCGAGCGTTTCCTGTCTGATTCGGCGGGGTGGGGGATTGTCCTGCTCACCGTCCATACCATGCCACCAGCTTCCGCAGCGTCTGCCGTTTGCACAGGTTGGCGAGACGGGCGCGTTCGACTGGAAGGTTCTGCACGGGGGAGATGCCGTAGGCGTGGTTGGCAAGCTGCACTCCACGGGCCATGCAGTCGGCGTCAGGGGCGGGCAGTTTGCGGCCCACCGCGTAGGCGCGGGCAAACCAGCAGGTCATCGGATAGGTGAGGAAGAGCGCGCCAAGGCCGTGAAGCAGCGGGTAATTGTAGAAATTGGGACCGAAATAACCCATGCTTTCCAGCCGCAAGCGCAGGCAGCGCGCGATAGGCTCCACCACTTCGTCCGGCGGGATGCCCAACGGATCATCGAGGATGAAGAACGGCACTTTCGGAAAATCCGCGCGCAGCCGGGGCACAAAGCCGCTGCCGTCTACCATGCGCAGGTACGTCAACAGCCGCTGGAAGAATGAACTTTTCGCCCCCCAGCGATCCTCACGGCCGTAGAGGCACAGGTGCTGGCGGAAGGCGGTAAGCACCATCGCCGGCGGCGCCGTCCGTTCCAGCGGATTCATCCGCATGGAGGCGGTGGCTTTCTGAAAGATCGTATTGAGCAGAATATCCAGCGATGGCGCGTCAAGCTGGTCAACGCGCAACGAGCCAAGCAGTTCGATGGCATCTACGCAGCCCACCACGCGGGTGGTCAAATCGAACTCCTCGGCGGCCAGCAGGCGCAGAAAAAGATCGGTGACTCGCGCGGCGTGCCCCCACGGCAGATATATCGCCTCAGTGAATCGTGGCGGCGCCATTTCCACCGGATCACCGCGAATTACCTCAGTCGCCATAGCGTCCAATTCCGCGCGAAGCGCGGTCAGCGGTCGGCCGAAATTCGTCGCCACCGCCGGACAGTCGTAGCGTAGGTCAATCCGTACGCCTTCGCCGGTGGGAATATGCTTGAACGGGTAGGCGCGGCAGGCCAGCGGTTTGGTGTCCGCGCCGAATTTCGCATGGATGCGGCAACGATTGTCGCTGTTGAGAAAGACGCAGTCACCGCCTTTGCGATGATTCAATCGCAACTTGTCACCATATGGCATAAAGAGCTTTATGCCTTTGAACTCAGGCTCATGCTCCCACCCCTGCGCGCGAATCCGCGCCACCTCCTCCTCGGAGAGCGCAATGGTGAAAATCCCTTTGCAACAGGCGGCGCAGCCCTGACAGTCGAAACACTGGTATTCCGGCAAGTTCGCAAGCGACAAATCGGTCATGGCACGATCCTTCGTGGTCATCATACC
Source organism: Armatimonadota bacterium (assembly GCA_022708765.1). Taxonomy (GTDB): domain Bacteria; phylum Armatimonadota; class Hebobacteria; order CAIYQO01; family CAIYQO01; genus JAKIYB01. Next base: position 12,002 of record JAKIYB010000074.1, read on the forward strand.
CATTCCACTGCCCATCCGACAACTTGCATATTTATTCGCGCAAGTATTCCTGCTTACAGCTCGCCGGAGTCTCGCCCAATGCCATTCAAATACGCTTGCTCTGTGTGGTGGACCCGCACTGCCATGCTGTCATTTCTTCCTATCAATCTCCCCTCCCCACGTAGGAGAGGGGTAGGGGGGAGCCTGCCTCGAAGTAATCGGGGAGGTGGCGCCTAGTGGGAGAGAACGCTTGTTAGAGTGTTACTGGGAGACGCACCCGCCAGGGAATATGCCCAATTATCGCATTCGCGGCAGGAGTTTCCCCGCAGACGGGTAAAAAGGTGAACAGTCTTTCTCGAGGAGTGCGAGTCATGCCCGATATGCTGGTAAAGCTGTATGAGCTGCCGGATTTTGCTGGTCTTATTTCCGAACTGCGCGGCGCTGGAGTGGAAATTCGCCCAGCGTTCTCATTCGAGAAGTGCATCGTCAACGACTGGATTACCGCCAACTTCTCCGCCAGTTGGGCAGCGGAGGCGGAGCGCGGCTTCGTCAATACCCCCATTTCCACGCTGGTGGCCGTCGAAGATGGCATGCTGTTGGGCTTTGGCAGTTATGACTGCACGGCGCTTGGTTTTTTCGGGCCGACTGGCGTGCGAGAAGACCAGCGCGG
>JAKIYB010000749.1:0-256 GCA_022708765.1 Armatimonadota bacterium
CCGCTGGTGGCTTCTGCGACTTCCAATCCTTCTTTGGTGAATTGTTTGGACAACAACTCACGATTGCCGTCGTGGTCTTCGATCAGTAATACTCGTCCTTCCACGCCTCACTCCTTGAACCAAGCCAATCCTATTCTTATTATAGGAAAGAACTGGGATTCGGTCAAGTGAGGGGGAATACCACCCGGAAGCTGATGGCGTGTGAGCGATTGTAGGGACGGCTGCGCTCGGAGACGAAGGAGCGGGCGGATTCGGC
>JAKIYB010000749.1:341-650 GCA_022708765.1 Armatimonadota bacterium
CCCCCCCACGCCGCTCTCGCGCGTGTTCGCATGCGTCGCGGTGCAGGTTTCGCCCCACGGATAGCTGCGCCCATCGCTGCCGCGCGCGGCGCGCTCCCATTCTTCCTGCGTGGGCAAACGGCCGCCGGCCCAGGCGCAGTAGGCGGCAGCTTCGTCCCAGTTGACGAGCACGACCGGCTGGTTGCTGCGTCCAGCGGGATACGTGCGCTGTTCGGGATCCCAATTGTAGACGCGCGCCCAGTCCTCGTCGACGTAGGGGACGGGAATTTCCGGGTGTGCTTGCAGGAATGCGGCATATTGCGCTTGCGT
>JAKIYB010000750.1 GCA_022708765.1 Armatimonadota bacterium
TACGAGCACGAAGGGGACGCGTGCTGTACCATGACGCATATGCTCCGGTGCCCCCAATACCGTTCCGTAGCTCTGGTGTCGAAAGACCAACTCTGGTGCGAGCTCGCTGGAAAAGCCCCGTTCACGGGGCGTCGTTCGGTAGGCCGGCCATTTATGGCCGGCCTTTGCCGTAAAGCAATTGATACTACTTGATTGCCAACCAGCAAACCGCTTTGTTATACTGCCCCCATACCTCACTTGCAACATGAGGGCAAAGGGGGGAGTATTAGTGTATGATTCTAACGACTTGGTGGATAATAGTGGTCGCTTTGATCCTGGAAAGGATTGGCCTCAATAGGCCTCCAACGCGCGTCGATAGCCAGAAAAATCAGTATATGCAAGCCATGGGTTATGCTGTATTAACTATTGTCATGATCGTTTCCTTGATGACGACGTATCCATCTGATGATGAATTTAGTTGGCCCAAGCTTGTTATCGTATTCGGGGGGGCGATACTCCTTGGTTTGGTTTCGACATTTTTAATCACAAGTATTGTAGGAGCTAAGAGGTGATGTCCTGTAAGGAAACTGGGGACAACCTCCGGTCCCCTATTATATAACCCGGCGCAACGTCGCGAGACCGGCGTCCAGCACGTCCTCGAT
>JAKIYB010000751.1 GCA_022708765.1 Armatimonadota bacterium
CTGACACTTGGAGAAGAGACAGAGGAAGAGGAAGCCGCCGAGTAATCGGCCGTGTCCCATCCCATGACGACGGCCCGGCAGCGCCAACTGCCGGGCCGTCGCTGTCTCCGCCATTCACACGCCATCTCTTATGCGGTTCTCAACACATGCCGGCTGATCTCCCGCCCGCGGGCGAAAAAGTACTGCATGGTGGCGAAGTCTACCTGCGGGGGAATGGAGTGGTCAGACATCAGGATGTAGCGCCCGCCGTTGCCAAGAACCGCCTGCAGCTTGCTCGCTAATTCAGCATCTATGCACGCCGGGTCATTGGTGAGCAGGGCGCGCACATCCATGTTGCCAAAGTAGGCGATAGCGTCGCCATGCTGCTCCCGCAGCCGCCTCAATAAGCCCCGGCACCAGCGGCTCAACATAGCCGCACGAATGCACAATCACAGGGCGATTGAGGCTGTGCGCATAGGCGAAGAGCAGCGCGTGTCCCGGTTGCATGATCTCGCTATACATTGCCGGCGACATAAACGGCTTGCCTTTGAAGCCCATATCTTCACCGAAGAAAAAGGCATCGGGCACCCCCTCTTCCGCGACGAGTGTCTCCAGGTGCATAAGGGTGAAGCGCGCATAGGTCATGACCATA
>JAKIYB010000752.1:0-288 GCA_022708765.1 Armatimonadota bacterium
GTCGCCGCCAGCATATCGCGATAAAAGCTTTCGCCACACTCGTTTTCTTCACCGAGCTTTACATCAAGCTGGCGATAAATCCTGTAAACTTCGGTCATCGAAATTCTGGTGATCTTTTTCCAGAGTTCAAGCAGACGCGCATCACCCTGCTGCAGTCTTACCAGATAATCATGACATGCCGAAGCGGCTGCGGTATCCTCCTTGCACTGGGCAGTCGCCGACTTGTAAAGCTCTTCGAGCCTGGCAAGAGGCAAAACGTCTTCAAGAGCCGCACCATTTTTTTCGGCG
>JAKIYB010000752.1:372-615 GCA_022708765.1 Armatimonadota bacterium
CGCCGAGGTGGTTCTGTCGCACGACCGGATTGCCAAGAGCTTCGACCACGCGGGCAAGAACGTCACCAATAATGGTTGAGCGCAGATGCCCGACGTGCATCTGCTTGGCGATATTAACGCTGGAATAATCGATAACCGTTTTTTCTTTTGCCTCACTGCAACCGGCAAGCAGATCCTGGCGTGCGACAAACTCATTAAAGATCTTTTCAATCATCGAATCGGCAATATGAAAATTTATGAATC
>JAKIYB010000753.1 GCA_022708765.1 Armatimonadota bacterium
CCGGTAGTCGCTGTGGGATGGGTCGTCCCTGCCGCGCCGACGTGCGCCAGCGGGGCATAGGCCGTATCGTGCGCATGGCCGACGGGGGCCTTCGTTGCGAGCAGGGCGTCAGCGTCCCCACGCGGGTAGTAGCGCTCATCGTGCGTGTGCGTCGGCGGCGTGCTGGGTGAGAGTTGGTCCAGCTTCGTCTTATCGGCGGGCGCCATGAAGCCGGCGTCCGCCGGGGTGACCACCGGGTGCTGTGCAATGCCGCCATGCCCAATATGTGCCGCCAGCCAAGCCGGGTCATCCGGCTGCACCACGCGCGGCACCGCGGGCAGCAGTTCGCCGGTGTCGCGGTTGAACGCATACAGCGCCACTACCGTGCGCCCAATCGCCCCCTCGGGCCAGGGGTCATGGGTGGTATCGCGCGTCTGCAGTGTGGCGATCCATTTTTCACGCTCGGCGGTGGGCTCCCCGGTCAACGGGTTGATTAACGTGGGATCGTCGGCGACGGTGATAATGCGCCGGAAGACATCGAGCCAGATGGTGTGCAGGCCGGGGTCAGGAAACTCCAGCGTCGCCTCCGGCACGGAGACGGCATGCCCGTCGAGATACACCATGCCGGCATTCAG
>JAKIYB010000754.1 GCA_022708765.1 Armatimonadota bacterium
TAAAGACGGTTCCACCCGTTGGCTGGAAACCATTATCAGCGGGATTCGGGACGATCAGAATGTTTTGATTAATCTTTACGGCCTGTCCCGGGACATTACCGAGCGTATCAAGACAGAAGGGAAGCTGAGAGAGAGCGAGGCGCGTTACCGATCTGTGGTTGAAAATGTCGACGAAGCTATTATGGTGATACAAGACGAAATGATTAAATTTGTCAACGCCAGGGCGGTAGAGTCGTTTGGCTATTCGATGAAGGAATTACTGTCGATCCCTGTCTTTGAATTAATTCATCCGGAAGACAGGAATGCGGTGATAGAACGATACCTTCTAAAAATCAGCGGCGATACTACGCGCACGAGGCATACTTGCAGATCGATTTACAAAGGCGACCAAACCGCATGGATTGAGATCGGCTCCATTCTGATCGACTGGGAAGGTCGTCCCGCAACACTGAATCTCATTACGGACATCACCGAGCGCAAGCAGGCCGAAGAGGCGCTGCAAAAGAGTGAAAAAACATACCGTGATCTCAGCATTATCGATGGTCTTACCCAACTTTACAATTCCAGGCATTTTTACGCTCAGATCACGATGGAGATCACACGGACCGATCG
>JAKIYB010000755.1:0-330 GCA_022708765.1 Armatimonadota bacterium
GTCCTCGGCCTTGTTGCCAGACAAACTACAGGAGTACTGCATCCCCTTCTCACCGGCCTCGGTAGCCTCTCCATCCTCCTCCTAGCATTCTTCGGAAGACAACAGATCCTGACACTTCCGCTCAGCTTCGGTGATACCGGTGCCGTCTTTCTGCTCGATCCGCTGGCACGCTGGTTCCTGGGCATCATCGGCGGCATCGGGATTGTCACCGCTTGTTTTGCGCCCGAATACCTAGCGCACCTGCGCGGACGCGTGTCACTGGGACTCGTCTGGGCCGCGCTCTGCGGGCTGCTGCTCAGCATGTTGGGGGTGGTACTGGCGGCGAACGCC
>JAKIYB010000755.1:340-612 GCA_022708765.1 Armatimonadota bacterium
TCTTTCGCGCTGGTTGCCACCGATCACGAACAGCGATCCATTCGCAAGGCCGCGCTGATCTACCTGGGCGCCACGCGCATCGGCACCGCTTTTCTCATGGCGGGGTTCTTGCTCGCATATCAACTCACCGGTAGTTGGAGCTTTGCTGACTGGCATCTCTCTGGCACCGTGGCGCTGCTGCTGGCATTACTCATCTTCATCGGCCTGGCGACGAAGGCGGGGTGCTGGCCGTTCCACCTGTGGCTGCCGATCGCCCACCCGGCCGCGCCGGC
>JAKIYB010000756.1:0-262 GCA_022708765.1 Armatimonadota bacterium
GGCGTGACTCCGTCGAGCCGCGCGCGTAGGGGTCGCGAATGCATTCTCACATACCTTTGACCGGGGAGCACGGCATCAGTGTGTGTGTTTTCGAGTCCAGTAGTTACGCGCGCGGCTCGACGGAGTCTCGCCCTCCAGGGGATAGGAACGATTTTTCGAGTATGAGTGACGAGCACGAGCACGAAAAGAGCGCTGATGACGAGCATGGGTGATTGGGGGAAGGGAACGGCTTCCTGTTTGACGAATGACATAGCCAGGGAGG
>JAKIYB010000756.1:356-611 GCA_022708765.1 Armatimonadota bacterium
CGGGGGCGCGGGACGGGAGACGATTGACGCGCTGCACGCCTACGTCGGCTCCGATCGGCACGAGGGGCTGGACTCCTGCCTGACGGAGGTGCGCACGGATACCGCCGTCACGGCGCGACGGAACGGTGACACCCTCATCCAGACCTTCACGTCCCCACGCGGCGAAGCGGTGATGGCGCAGCGCTGGGACGAGGGCTCGTGCTCCTGGCACCCGATCAAGTTCCCGGTCGAGACGCGGGAGGACATCCGCATCCT
>JAKIYB010000757.1:0-230 GCA_022708765.1 Armatimonadota bacterium
AACCGCCACTCCCAGCCGCGCCTTGCGTCCACGCCGCTACCATTTGTCAGGGGTGTGCATGTCGTGCTGGCCAACTCGCTGTGGGAGGTCAACAAGACGCTTGGCGGCAACCAGAGCTTCAACATGCGCAAGGGCTGGATGCAGCTTGGAGACGAGCTACTGAAGCTGCTCATCGCGGACGTTCGGGCAGCGCGCCAGGCGGGCGCGGCGGCAGGCGACGGGTGGCTCGC
>JAKIYB010000757.1:317-597 GCA_022708765.1 Armatimonadota bacterium
CTCGAGCGCGCTCCTGAGATCTGGAACACGATCGAGCACAACTACTGCAAGTTCGGCAGCCTGTGCGAAGACTTGCTCGGAATCCCCGACGCGGCGATTATCGAACTGATCATGCTGCTGCCGGTCAAGGTCACTCCCAAAGAGGCGGCCCGGATTCTCGGCACGGATACTGAGACCGTCAAGAAGCTCTACACTCAGCCGAGGCGCGATATCGGGGGTTATCACGTTCGCACCACGGCCCGGTTCTTTCACAGGGAGAACCAGATCGGGCGGTCGTTGG
>JAKIYB010000758.1 GCA_022708765.1 Armatimonadota bacterium
TACACCATCGACCAGAAGGTGCACCACCTCGGCGTGGACCGCGCCCTCGCCGAATCCTGCAACGCGGTCTCCTCCGAAATCGCCGAGCAGATGGCCATCGGCGCCTGCCAGCTCTTCGGCGCCTCGCTCGGTCTCGCCACCACCGGCTACGCCGAAAACCCCGTCGGCCGCACGCACCCGTTTGCCTGGTGGGCGCTCGCCCACTACCTCGGCGACGGACGCATGGCCGTGCAAAGCGGCCTCATCGAATGCCCCGGCGCCTCGCGCACCGTCGCGCAGGATGCCGCCGCCAGCGCCGCCCTCGGCGCCCTCGTCCGCTACCTGCATTCCATCCGTCCCTGATCGGTTGGATTGAACCACTGAGGCACGGAGGGCACGGAGAAGAGGACGGCGAAGGCCTCACGGCCTCCGCTACACAGAAATTCTCCGCGGCTTCTCTGAGCTTCTCTCCGTGCCCTCCGTGCCTCCGTGGTTCAAAACTTACTCGGAGAACAGCGGCACCTCCGACCACTTCGTGCCGGAGAAAAGCCCGCGGTCGCTCAGCTTCAGATCGGGGATCACGAGCAGCGCCATAAACGCCAGCGTCATGAACGGCG
>JAKIYB010000075.1 GCA_022708765.1 Armatimonadota bacterium
CCCCTCAAAGACATTGGTCGCTACTTCCGCGATATTGAGACACCCGTCGCCCCGCCCATGGGCATCGCCAACATGAACCGCGGCCATGCGAAGTGGCTGAAGGGCCGCCATGTGCGCGTGCTGCCGGCGTTCGGCAACGGCCAGCACATCGCCGGCGGACAGACGCAGATGCTGCTCGCCAGTCTGACGGCGAGGAGCGACCCCGCCTACGCCGCCGAGATGATGCAGTCTTTCTATGAGGACGGCGGCTATCTTGGCACGGAGATGGATCTGCCCTTCATGTGGCTGTACTGGAATCCCGATATCGCGCCGAAGCCGATGATGCGCACGGACAAACTCATCACGGGCTTTGGTGGCGTGCTGCGCGCGCACAGCACCAGCCCTGAGGAAACGTATGCCGTACTGCGCAACGGCTACACGCAGAGTCACTGGAATCCAGACCAGGGCACACTGGTATTCAACTCCCGCGGCGTCTGTATTTCGCCGGCCACCGGCTGGGGTTATAACAGCATGGAGCAGGGCATCTGCCGCGATTCGCGCATCTGTTTCGGTGAGCCGCTGGCCGACCATGAGCACGGGCGCGTGGATACGAATATCGTGGACTACGGCTCGCTGCCTTCAATGGGCTATCTGCTGGGCCAGCAAACCTTCCGCAAGGAGTGGGATCCGACGAAGACGCTGACAAATAACTTTGACTGGAGCCGCCAGGTGATGCTGTTGAAGTCCACGCGTCCCGACGGCCCGAACTACCTCGTCGTGCGCGACACTACTCAGGGCGCCTCGCCGATGAAACGCTGGTGGTACCAGTGGTTCATTACTAAGGATACGAACATCACCCCCATTCCCGGCGGTGTGCGCGCGACGGGCATTGAGAAGAGCGACGTCAAGCTGGACGTGCGTTTCCTCGAACCAGCCGAAGCGAAGGTCGGCGTGAAAGGCCTGACAAACCCGCCGCGAGGCTATGAAGGTTGGGACTTCGCCCAGGTGTCCGTGCCGCAGGAACCGGACAAGGGTTACTTCACTGTCTTCTATCCCTCGAAAGGCGCGGAACCGGGGCTCGGTACAACGGAGAAGCTGGCGGAGGGGGTGGTGAAGATCACCACGCCGGAGTCGGTGGACTATGTCTTCTGCGCGGTGGAGAACCCGGTGGTTTTCAAAGACGCCCTCGTGGAGATCAATGCCTACGCCGGCGCCGTGCGTATTTACCCTGACCGCGTGCTGCTGGTGAATGCCTCCGGACAGCAAGGTTCCGTCGCCTACAAGGGCGTGAAAGCTGAAGGTATCGGGCCGTTCGAGCATGTGGCGGCGGTGAGTCCCGCGAAAACGGAAACGGTGGCTGCCGGCCGCCGGCTCGCGCCAGTCGCCAGACCGGAAGGGGAGGGGATGCTGATTACCGTGGACGGCACCGGCGGCGCGAACGCGGTGGTGACCGGCAGCGGCCTGAAAGGCTGGGTGTTGGCGCGGGGCGGCAAGGTTACCTACGCCATGACGGAAGGCACCGGCACGGTCGGTTACAAGGGGTTTTACATCAAGGGCGAGGCGCCGTTCGTTTGTGTGCACGAACCCGGAAAAGTGACCCTCACCGCCGATGGACGTCGGCGCATCTTTCAGATGCCTATTCCCGAAGACCTGGTGCCCGCGAGCCTCCTCCCGCCAAAAGAAAGCCTGCCGGAGAACATCAAAAAAGCCCTGCAGGGCGGCTGGACCAATTGGCCCTGGGCCGTTGACCTGAAGGTGGACGGCGTCGGCGGCATGCAGGCCGGTTGGTACAACGGCCTCATGACCATCGGTCTCGATGACGGCAAACACATCGCCGTCATCTCCCCCTACACCAATCCACCGGTGTGGAAAGACAACGCCTATACCCGGCTTCTCCCGTGATGCTTTTTGAGACATGGGAGGCGCGGCGCCCAATCGCGCCTCCCTGAACACTTTCATCAGTAAGGTAACGTTCGACTCGAATCCAGCTCGCGTTGCGCTTCCCAATTGAGTAGGTTATCATGTTTATACGGAGGTTGTGTTGATGCGGGTATGGGCTGGAGTCGTGGCGCTGATCGCGTGGATGATTTGGGGAGGAGGTGCGCCAGGTTGGGCGCAAAGCAGTATCACGGCGAAATACCCCGGGAATACATGGGATCCGGTGCGGACAGAGGTGCAGCAAACGCTGCGCGACCGGAAACTCAAAGGTCTGAGCATTGCGGTGGTTGACGGTCAGCAGATCGTGTGGGCGGAGGGATTCGGCACCGCCGACGTCTTCTTTCGGAACAAGGCTACCGCGGAAACGGTCTATCATACCGGGATTCTTTCCAAGCTGCTGACGGCGACAGCGGTTATGCGGATGGACGATCTGAATAAACTCGGCATTGACCAGCCGTTGCAGCGTTACTTGCCGCAATTCGATATCAAGTCCCGTTTCGGCAATCAGGACATTACCGTGCGCAGTGTCCTCTGCCACCATTCCGGCCTGCCCAGCGACTGGCTGCAGGGCACGTGGAGCACAAAGCCAACGCCTTTCACCGACTACGCGCGCCTGCTGCAGGACGAGTATATGGCTGCCCCCCCAAACACGATGTATTCCTATTCGAATATCGGTTACGGCTTGCTCGCGCACATGATACAGCAGATCAGCGGACAGCGCTTTGCGGACTATATGGACGAAGAAGTGCTGCGCTCGCTGGGAATGAAGACAGCCACCTTTAAAAAGGTGGGCGACGAGTTCCCCCCCTCGTATGCAAAAATCTACGATGACGGCTACGAACAGGATGTGCTGCCGCTGGGCGATGCCCCGGCGGACAGCCTGCGCGCCAGCGTGCTGGACATGAGCCGACTGATGATGATGGTGCTGGCAAATGGGCGTGCCAGCGGTACGACGATTCTGAAGCCGAATACACTGGCGGAGATGCTGCGGCCACAGTGTCGCACCGGGCTGGACGCCGATGTGCGCACCGGCCTTGGCTGGTTTCGCGAAGGGGCGATGGTCACGCTTAATGGCTACGATGGCCAGCTTTACGGCAGTGCCGGGGCGACAATGACGAATAACTACACCGCGTTACTCGTTCTGCCGCGCGAGGAACTGGGCATCGTCGTGCTTTGCAACTCTTCGGAAATCAACATGACGATGCCGGACATCGTGCGTGAAGCCGCGCGGGCGGCGCTGCGCGCGAAGACCGGCAAGGCCTGGTCCACGCTGCGCGCGGAAACCTTCCCCAAAGCCGTCAACATGTCCTCCGCGGCGCTGCAGCGCTACTGCGGCACGTATGCAACCGATTACTTCTCACTGGTGAGGATTTCTGAGCGCGGCGGCAAGCTGACCGCGTCACTGGGAAAACTCTCACTGGGACTCACGCCGCGCACCGACGGTTCGCTAACAGTGAATACCCCGCGCATCCTCGGGCTCTTTCCAGTGTCCATCGGCGCCTTCCGCCACCTGAGTTTTCGTGTCATCACCGTCAATGGCCGACGCATGCTGGTGCAGTATCGTGATGGTCAGGGCACGCCTGCTGGCGTGCAGGTAGTGCCGGTAGGCATATCTGCCGCCTGGAAAGCACGCGCTGGCACTTACTCGGTGAACAATACCACATCGGACGCCATAAAAAAGATGACGATGACGCTGACCATCGAGAACGGTTTCCTCGTCGCGCGCGCCAGCGGCCGCGCATCGCTGCCGCTTTCCATAGCCCTCAACCCGGTGAGTAACACTGAAGCGGTGATCATGGGTATCGGACGCTTTAAGGGCGAGAACATCCGCGTGGAAACTCAGCGCGGCGAGGAGGTGTTGTGTTACTCGGGGTTTGTTTTTAAAAAGAAATAGCATCGGGAAACATGTTGCACACGCTCCGGGACAGGAGGGTTAGCGTCCGAGCCGAAATATGTGTCACGTTTTATCGCGTAGACACCTGACGCCGCCATCGTATCCGTCTCCGCGCCGATCAATGCCGCTTCAGGAGAACCGTCATGTGGAAGCTCTTCAGTGTGCTCTGTTGTCTCTTCACAGCCGCCTTTTGCCTTGCGGGCGTCAGCATCCTCGAGAAGGACGGACGCGCCTTCACCGGACCGCATCCTTCGCCGCCCTACGCGAAGCTTCTGGCGGACTATGGTTTTCACCTGGGGTATCCTGGCGGAGAGATGCGCGCCACCGCGAAACTGTCGCCGGAACTCGCGCGCCAGTATAACGTGATCGTGGTCCCCTCATTGACAGGGTGGGTAACGGACGCGAAGGCAGAGGAGGTCGCCGCCGTGCTGAATGCCCATCTGAAAGCGGGCGGCGGCGTGCTGGTCTTTCAGGATTGCTATTTTGAAGGTCTGCCATTATACGAGGCAATGAACGCCTGGCTGAAGCCATACGGTGCCGCATTACGGTGGGAAGAACTGGAAGACCCGGCGCATGCTTACACCAATCCGCCCGCGGTGCCCTGGCAGGCGCCGGTGTTCTACTGGACGGACGCCATCACCCCCTCACCGCTTACAAAGGACGTGCACTCGCTCTTCTACGTGCCGGGCAAGTTCCGCGCGCCATATATAATGGGGCTGGACGTGGATAAAAACTGGCAGGTGCTTATACACACCATGCCGACCACAAAGCGTCATAAGATCATCTACGATATATCCAACCACTATCCCGGTCGCACGACGGATGCACCGATAGAAGGCGCGGTGCCGCTGCTGGCAGTACGCAAGGTGGGGAAGGGGCGGCTGGCAATCTTCGGCGGCAGCCCGGCAGCCTACTGGTTCGACCTGAAGAAGCCCGTTTACGGCGGCGTGCCGCAGGAGCGCGGGGATGGCTTGCGCAAATCAGACTGGATTCCACTGCTGACGAATCTGCTCAACTGGCTAGGTGAGCCGGCGGTGAAGGCGAAGAAACCCGGCGGCTATACCGGACAGGTGCAATTCCAAGTGCAGCCCGACTGGGGCAACCGGGCGCCCATCAATTGGGACGCGGTGGAGCAGGGCGGCGTGCCGCCGGCGTTGGTGCAGCAGACGCTCACCTGGCACAGCGGCGTCACCTCGCAGGACTGGGCGGGCTGGGACGCCGGCAAGTACCGCCCTTACAAGGTACTGGTCGGGCCACACACGCAACTGAGCGGCGGTAAGGGCACGGTGGCTGACTGGAAACGCGCGGCGCTGGCCGCCGGCTACAGCGTGGTGATCTTCCGCGAAGACATTCTGACGCTGACGAAGGAGCAATGGGACGGTTTCCTCAATGAATGCGCGGCGGCGAATGACGCGCAATTCCGCGCGGTGCCGGGCCAGGAGTTCGAGGACTGGATCGGCAACCGCTTCATGCGCTTCACCGGCGACCTGATGTATCCGCCGCACAAGGAACGTCTCACCGACGGCAAGGTGCGCGATCAGCTCGCCTGGTTCTTCGACGTCGGCTGGCCGATCAATTTCCCCATCAGCCCGAAGTCGAACCCGACGGAATACTGGAACTACCGCGTCTATGACGCCTGGCCGGTATACGTATATCGGAACGGCCAACTCGCGGAAGATAACCGGCGGCCATGGGAAGAGCTGGTGGACAGCTACGAATATCCCAGCCCGATGGCGCTGCATCTGCTGGACGACCCGGCGCAGGTTGCGGCGGCGGCGAAGGGGGCGGCGACTTACATTCTGGCGAAGGACTTACCGAATCTCAATGGCCGCTGGGCTGGCGGATACTTCGGCTCGCATAACAACCCGCAGGTATTCACCAGCACCGGTCCGGTCATTGAGCGCTTCCATGCTTTGAATATGTATCGCACCACGCTGGGCAGCCGCGCAGTGCCGGGCAGCTATCGGTACAAGGTCTTCATCGCGGCGCGGAGTGAGAAGCCCATTGCCCGCGTGGAACTTTGGGGCGGCGATGAGCCGCTGCGCGTCTACCGGCCGAACGCGAAGGAGTTCCGCGTTGTAGTGGATGAATTGCACGACCGCCAGCGCGGGCTCTGGCTGAAGGTGGTGGACGCCGACGGCGGTGAAGCGCGAAGCACCGGCATCATGGTGCATGACAAGATGCACTGGTTCGTCTGGTGCGGCGACCACTGCAATGCTCTTCCTGCCGGGCTGGCGCTGACTGACGACGACAGCGTCATGTATTACGGCGTGGGTACACGGGTGAAGAGTTCCTTCCAGGCCATTGATGGACCGGCGGCCAGCGGCTACGACATGTGGCGATTCGTTCCCTGGGGCACCGACACCAGCGCGCCGGCGGTGGGCACGCAGGGGCGGGTGCGGTTAGTAACCACCGACGGCACGGTACTGCCCGATGATAGCGTTTGGTATACCTCTCGCGTGCAGATGCCCTACGGAACCCGCGACTTCATGGTTGAGCGCCTGACCGCCACCCGCGGCGTCACCTATAAGGACTACGTACCGAAGTATCAACCGACGGTGAATGGCTGGTATCCCTACACGAAGAACGCGGAGTTGCCGGCAGTATCCATCATCCATGAAGATGTGGATATCCACCGCAATGCGGGAGAGCCGGCGCTGCAGTGGAACTATGGCACGATCACCTTTAAACAGGACGTGACGCTGAGCGCGACAGTACCGTTGAATGTCATCCTTTCTAACTTCAACACCAATACGAAGACGACGGTGGCCTACACACACGCCGGCGAACTGCCGAAGGGGCATCACGTCATTCCGCTGGGCACAGGCGGCTATCTCACCTGGGGCGCGCCGATGGGCAACGTCACTATCTACGGGCTGGATGACGCTTTCACAGTACAGGTGGCATACGACGGCACGAAAGTAGTGCCGACGTTCGGACTCAAGCTGAAGGACACCACCTTCAAGGTTGGTGACCGGCTGGATTACCGCATGCTCATCATGCGTTGGCCGACCGGCATGCCGCTTTCCGACCGGCTCGACGTGAAGGTAGCGACGGCGCTGAATCTGAGCGGCCGGCAGGCGGTGTATACTATCAAGCCGAAGGTTGGCACCGTCACCGGCACGCAGTTCCTGCTCGACTTGCGGGCGGAGAAGGGCGTCTTCCACGGCACGGCCTCACGGGCGTTCCTCGGCATGCGCGTCCCTGGACGCGTGACCGGTCTCAATCCGCGCTGGACGGCGGCGCTCTGGCGGAAGGGCGTTGATGGGCAGGTGCTGGCGCCGCTTGCCGCGCGTTCCGGTGAAGACGCGGCCTATTTTACACTCGATCTCGATACGGAAGCGGGCGAACTCTTCATCGGCAGCGTCGTCACCTGTGACACGCCCGACCTGTGGATCCGCATACTGCAACGCATGGACGGCGGTTTCGACGTCGTCGCCCACAACCCTGGCACGGCGGTGGTGACCACGACGCTGAAGGGCAGTGCCAGCGGCCCGCTGGAAGGCTGGACGCAGACGATGGCGCTGCAGGCGGGAGAAGAGCGGCGGGTGAAGGGGAAGTAAGGCTTCGTTTTCCCGGATGCTACAGTCGGTTTAAGGAATGCAACGCGTTGCATGAAAACACTCGCAGGAAGCTGGTGTCGAAAGCGGTAAGAAGTCAGCATCATTACGGCGCCATCAACACTGGCGCTGTCCTATGAGGTGTTCATGAACACGCAAGAACGCAAACCGGCTATTCTCTCCGAAGCCGGCGCTCATGCCGACTGGATCGCCCGCCCGTTTCTCGACGCCGGCTTCACGTTGGATACCTGTACGCTGGCTGAGGTGCCGGCAAAGCTAGCCACCGGTGCGTATAACGTCGTGATTCTCGGCCGCTGGTATACCCAGAGGATGACGAAGCAGGAAGAGGACGCGCTGGTGCGCGACACGATCGCCGCAGTGCAGAGGCATCTGGCTGCCGGTGGTGGCGTCTTCTTCACGCTGCCTATCGGCGGGGTGTTGGATTTCGATGATTTAATCAAGCCGTATGGCGCCTCTATTCCGAAGTTGGCCATTGACCAGACCGAGGACGTCCTCATTCTCGACCAGGGTGTGCATAAGATGCGTTATGCCTACACGCGCCACATCGCCCCATGCGTGGCGGAGGGCGTCGGGGGCGTTTGGTATCCCGAGATGATGGGCAGTTCGATGGCGACAATGCCGGTGTATGCCCCCGGGCCGGAATGGCAGGCGCTGTTAAGTGCGGTGCCAGGTAGCGGTATTGACGGCAAGCATGTAGGCACCGGCAACAGTGTGGCCATGCCGGAGGGCGAACAGCCGCGGTTCGACGGCGACATCCCCATCATCACCGCGCGAGCGGTGGGCGCGGGGCGTCTCGCCGTGTGCGGCATTCCATCGGGGTATCACGTTGACTCACCGCATAACTTCCCCGAAGCAAAGCGCTTCCTCATAGATGGTTACGAGGGCAAGCCCTCCGGCCTGCAGCGTTTGCTGTTGAATACCATGCGCTGGCTTGCGGAGCCGTCGCTGGCAACGAGCGCGCTGGGCGGTGCGCCGTCCGGCCCGCATGTGTTGGAGCCAAATGTGCCGCGCTATCCCGTCGACCCGCCCGTCATGTGGGCAAATCGCACCTTCCCGCCGGATGACACACGGTTGATGAAAGGGCTCATTGGAGCGCGCACCGCCTGTTCCATCGGTCGGGGCACAGTGGCGGAGTATGTGGCGGCAGCGAAAGCGGCTGGTCTGGATTTCCTCGTCTTCCTGGAGGATTATAAAGCGCTTACGCCGGAATCTTTTAATGCTCTTCGCGCGGAGTGTGAGGCGCATACCAGTGACGACTTCTTCGCCGTGCCGGGCTATACCATGGAGGATGCCGCCGGCAGCCATTTCTTCCAGTATGGTGTCGAAATTTCGCTGCCGCCGCCGGAAATCCTCTCGCGCGATGGCCTGCTCCTTTCCAACGAAACGCCGGACGGCACGGTGCGCACCAGCACCTTTGAGAGCGTGCATTTCACCATGACCTTTGAGACGCTGAACTTGCGCGCGCGGCGCGGGCGCTACCTGCACGACCAGTCGCCGGTTTTCTTCCTCGACCACCGCACGTTTGATTCCATTGCACTCGTCACCTGGCATGATGGGAAGATCCTCGAAGACGTGTGCGACCGCTTCCGCATGCTGGAGGACAAAGCTTTTCGCATCATCCCTACAGCGCTGGCGCTGATGGACGGGCCAGAGGATGTGGCGCGCGCCCTGGAAGCCGGCTGGGTGACACGGATGATTGAGCCGTATGAAACCATCCCGGACAAGGTGCTGCGGAAATACATGGCGCCGGAGTTGGAGTGGTGGGGGATGATTGACGAAGAGCGGGCGAATACCCGCCGGTTCCGTTTCGATAACTGGCAATACGGCCCACCGTTTCAATACATCTCCAACGGACCGGTGGTGCATGCCTGGACGGCGTCAGTAACGAGCCGCGACCCGCAATGGCGTGCGCCGGACACGGAAATCCCACCGACCGCCGACTGGTTCCGCGTGGACGTGACCGGCTTTCGGCTGCGCATTAAAGTTACTTCCGATGTCGGGTTAGACGAGGTGCGCGTGATGGACGGCCCGCGGGTGATTCGGTGCTGGAAATGCGACGGCGCGGCGTGCTTCGAGCGGGAACTCGACCTGATGCACCACCAGCAGATGCACCTGGGCCTGGAAGCCACCGATATGAATGGCGGCATGGCGGTGTGCGGCACCTACTGCACGCTGCGGCTGGACTGGTGCGAATTTTATTGCGCCGACCGGAATAATCCGCTGTGCATTGGTTTCCAGAAAGACGAGCGTGGGCTGGCGTATGGTTGGTCCGGCACACTCTACCTGACCTATAATAACTTCCAGTGGGGCGGCACCTCCTGTTACCTTGGACGCTGGTGGTACGGCGGTGATAATCTCTACCCTGTGCCGAAGAATCCAGTAGATGATGAAATATTCCCGGGCGATGGCGGGGTACGTGATGCAGGCGCCGGCATGCATGTGTATATCAAAGTGCCGCCGCTCGATCCACCCGAGTATGGTCTGGTTGTCACGCCGAATCAGGAACTCATCAGCACCGATGTCTCCGTAGATACCTTCGTTGTGAATAAAGGCTTTGATCGCTTCTGGCCGTATTTTCACGGAAAAGAGCGCACCGGATTTGGCCTTTTCCCAGTGCATGACACGCGTTATCTCGAATACAGGCACACAAAAACCGTTTTCCGGCCGCGGCCATACGCTCTCACCACCTGGATATACGAAGGTGAGTTACGTTTGAAACAGGACCTTGGTATATCCGCGCCACTACCTTTTGGCTGGTTTGATGATGTGGAAAAGCACGTGCTTTACCGTAACGACGGTTCGCACGTGCTACTGCCGGGCTTTGATGAGACACCATTCAGCACCATCTGGCGGCACGGCGAGTACCTGCCGGCCGGCCATCTTCATCAACGATGGTCCAGACTTCCTGCTGGAACGCGAGCTTGACCCGCAATGCAAGGAACTCGGGCCTACCAATCCACAATATGGCCGACTCACTTTCCGCTTGCCGGTGGAAACGCTGCCAAAGGCAGGTGGGGTGACGCACGTGCGCTTCTTCGCCGTGGGCGGCAGCAGTGAAACCGTTGACCCGGATGTTGGCGTGACCATGCGCGCGGCGATGGGATTGTCCGGAGCGCCGGCCTATACCGTAACGATGGAAAAGGGGACAATCCTCGATCAACGTCTGCTTCTTACCCTCAATGGCGCAGGCGAAGGTGTAGCCTGCCGGATACCGCATGCAGAGCTGCCGATGGCACTGCCGGTGGTGGTGGAAGGGATGAATCCGAACTGGTCGGTCTTCCTGGTTGATCGCGCGCGGGAGCGCTGGCGGCCGCTGGGGGTCTATCAGGACAAAGCATACGCGACCATTGACACGCTGGCCTGCGATTGGCTGCTTTTCATAGGGCATCCCATCACCGCCAGCGACCTGAAGGTTGTCCTCAATCTGGCACAGGTTGGCGCACGGGAGTGGGTGCTGGAAGCGCACAACCCCACTGACCGCGATCTGACGGTTACCATCACGCCCTCTCATTACTTCACGCTTCTGGACTGGGAAGGCGAAACACTGACGCTGCCGGCGGGTGCCTCGACGGTGCGCGCCCTGGCGGGCAAGGCGACGAATCTGGAAAAGGAGACATCCCATGCGTAATTACATTGCAGTGGCCGTTATACTGGCAGCGTTGGTGTTGGGAACCGCATCTGTCTGGGGACAGGTGAAAGTGCGGCAGGCAAAGGTGGCGCATCGCTACTTCGCCGACCAACGCGCGGTTACCGTTGACGGCGATCTGCGGGAGTGGAATTTTCATGATACTCCTGTGGTGATGAGCATGACGACCGGTTCGCTGCAGCCCGGCCCCGTGCATTCGCTCGCGGACAGCAGCGCGGTGATCAAGCTGGCGTGGGATGCCAAGCATCTCTACCTGGCGGCGAAGGTGAAAGATCAAAGCCTATCACCATTGAAGAAGGCGACGGACATGCCGTGGAGTTGTGACAGCCTCATCTTCGTCACCTCAACTTTTGGCGCCACCAAGGGCTCTCCACGCTATCAGACCATGAAGACGGTGAGCACCTCCACCGAACCGTTTTACGGGTTCAGTTACTACGAAGCAGGGACGGGCTCGCGCAAGTGGACGCCGAACTCCGACTACGTGTCACGGAAAACAGCGGATGGCTATATCATCGAGGCGGCGATGGCCTTCGCTGATTTCGGTTTCAATCCGCTGGCCGGCGATCGGGTGAAGATGGCTTTCATCCTTTCCGACTTCGATGCGGACGGCAAGTTCTCGCAAATCATCTGTGGCTTCCCGCAGATGGCGGTGACGAACTCGGTGAACTACTGGTACGACCTGCGTTTCCGCGGCAAGGAGCCATGGGCGGGTGAACTGATCACCGCACGAGAGAAGAGCATGGCGGAGCAGGGCATCGGCTTTATCGCCGACGTGGACGTCTTCGCGCCGAACGTGCGGCTGCGCGGGGTGACGGTGAAGGATACGGCAGGTAGGGTGCTGGCGACGCTGCCTGCGGAGGCCATCATGCAGCCCGGCAAGACCACTACGTTCTCCGGCACGCTGGCAGGGGCAAAGCTGCCGCCGGGCAGCTATCGTATCGCTGCCCTCGCCGAAGCCCCTGGCGCGAAAACACCTGTGGCGGTGGCGGAAACGCTGTTTGAAATAGTACTCAGCGACGAACCGGCGCAGGGGACGGTAGGCAAGCTTCCCGACCGCTACATCGTGCCGGACCCCTACCGATACTACAGTTACGCGCAATCCGACCGCCGTTATTACAAAGCGGAAACGATCACCAAAGACGATTACCTAAAGCTGGTGAAGAAGGTCTACGATTTTGAGTATGCCAGCATCTACTCGAAGGGCGAGAACGCAAGCGCCGGCATTCATGGGTTTGGCTACTTCGCGCCGCCCTATGCGCTCTACAAAGCGACCGGTGATGTGCAGCATCTGAAACAGGCGCTGGGGCTGGTAAAAAACGCCATCGTTGCGACAAAGACCAGCGATCCAACGCCGCACTGGATCATTCAGTACAAGATCGTCACCCTGCTGCTGGAGGAGCCGCAGGTGAGCGAAGCAGACAAGAAGATCCTGCGCGATTACTTCCCGATGCTGGTCAATAAAATCTGGGCGAAAGAACGGCCGAAGGAGTGGGGCGCATTCAACCGGGCGCTGCTGTGGGGCGGCATGCTCGACATCGCGGCAACCACAAT
>JAKIYB010000759.1 GCA_022708765.1 Armatimonadota bacterium
CACTGGATGGCCTGGGCTTTGAGTTTGCTTTTGGCGAGCGCCGGCAGCAGGAGCGCGGCCAGGAGGCCAATAATGGCAATCACCACCAGCAGCTCAATCAGCGTGAAACCGCCGGGGCGCGCGGGCTGGCGGTTCACGCGCGCGCGTCGAATTTGTTCAGTCGCATGCAATATCCTGTCCGTGGGCGGCCCCGGCGCACGGGCGCGGGGCCGGCGGTTTCAATCCAGGAAGAAATCAACGGTCGTCACGACGCGGAGAACCTTCTTTTCGGGCGAGGCCGCATCCCGGTTTTCGATTTCCAGGGCGCCCTGGGTTGCCCGGCGGATGCGGCCGACTTTGCTGTGGGAGTCCTGGGCGAACTTTTCCGCCGCCGCCCGCGCGTTGGCGGTGGCCTCCCGGATCATGTCCGGCTTGATCTCATTCACCGCGTTGAAGATAAACTCGGTTCGATCCGCAAACTCATTGCCCACCAGGGTGATGCCTTGATCCAGCAACGCATCGGCATCATGAATGGCTTTCTTGACTACGTCCACGTTGGCGCTCCGCACGACCAGAGTGGTTACGCCGCGATAGCGCACCAGGGCGGGGCGGTTG
>JAKIYB010000760.1:0-266 GCA_022708765.1 Armatimonadota bacterium
GATGCCCCCGGCTTTGGCGCCGGTGCGCGCGCGAAAGATGTTGCCCCCGCCCACCACTACGCCGATTTCGATACCGCAGCCGTGAATTGCCTTCAACTGCTCGGCCATCTCCAGCACGACATCGGGATCAATGCCGTAGCCTTTCTCACCGGCCAGCGCCTCACCGGAGAGTTTAATCAGGATGCGGGTGTAACGCGGGGTTGCCGTCATGCCGTCTACCTCATCGGGGTGAAATTCGGCCTATTATAGCGAAACGGCGGAGGCTT
>JAKIYB010000760.1:276-590 GCA_022708765.1 Armatimonadota bacterium
ATAACCGAGCTGCTTACGCGGCCTCTTGCCGGGCGTTCCGATTCACCGAATCCAGCGCCTCATCGTATGTCATCTCGATCTCGTGTTCTTCGTTGACGTGCTCCATCACCCGCTGTGCCAGCTCTTCTTTGCTGTCACCAGCCAGCGTCACATCGTCCATCTGGCAATAATAGGTCCAGACCATCGGATTCCCCCCTTCTCTTCCGTCATGCCGCCGACTGACCCATGCGCCGGGCGCCGCGCTCGATGGCGGCATCCGCTTCCGCGATTTCCATCTCACGCCCGTGTGCTTTGAAGTGATGCTCGCGCACCTT
>JAKIYB010000761.1:0-291 GCA_022708765.1 Armatimonadota bacterium
ACTTACATGTGTTGGGCTGAGGTTTTATGCTTGCTTGGATCTTTTTTTGCTAAACATTTACGCTTCTTTGACTACAATCATAACTTATTTTATTACATTCAATCTTGTAAACAAAGAATGGTCATGTCATTAGAATGCTATACGTAAAGGGATAAATGTAATTCCGCAATACGAGTTGCAGATTTTAACTAGATGTCGCTGATCTCCTGAGCACGACTGCTTGCGCCCCTTCTGGGTAAGTCTCGATACTTATTAACCGGGGGTTCTTTGTTACAATACTGCCAGAACAAA
>JAKIYB010000761.1:309-585 GCA_022708765.1 Armatimonadota bacterium
GATCTACTCAATGATGCGGGTGGGTAAGATCTATCCCCCGAACAAACAAGTCCTGCGGGATATCTCGCTGGGCTTTTACTACGGCGCTAAAATAGGCGTTTTGGGCTTAAACGGCTCCGGAAAGTCGAGTTTGCTGCGCATCATGGCGGGCGTGGACCAGGACTACGTAGGCGAAATTGCCATGTCCAAGGGGTACACCGTCGGCTTGCTCGAGCAGGAACCCAAGCTCGATGATTCCAAAACAGTCATCGAGATCATTCAGGAAGGCTTGCAGCC
>JAKIYB010000762.1 GCA_022708765.1 Armatimonadota bacterium
GACCGAAGGGTCGGTGACGAGGGAATTCGAAGCGGCCGTCCGCGACTATGTCGGCTGCAAATATGCCATCGCCGTGACCTCCTGTACGACGGGACTGGAAATGGCACTGCGCATTCTGGGCATCGGCCCCGGCGATGAAGTCATCGTCCCCGATTACACCTATCCGGCGACCGCCGATGTGGTGGCGATTGTGGGTGCCACCATAGTTATCGTCGATGTCTCACCCCGAACGATGCTCATCGACTATGACGCTATAGAATCGGCCATCACCGAAAAGACAAAGGTGGTCATCCCCGTGTCCCTCTTCGGCAACCCCCTCAACTGGGATCGTCTACATGACATTAAGGCGAAGCACGGCCTCTTCATGATCGAAGATGCAGCCTGTTCCCTCGGGGCGGAATACAAAGGGATAAAGGTCGGCAATTTGGCCGATATCTCGGTCTTCAGCCACCACCCCCGCAAATTTATCACCACCGGTGAAGGCGGTACGATCACCACAGACAATGACGAATGGGCCGCATGGATGGAATCCTACAAACACTTCGGCATGGGCGTATCGCCCAGCCGGGAAGGCACCGT
>JAKIYB010000763.1:0-309 GCA_022708765.1 Armatimonadota bacterium
CAGGAACGGCCGGCAGCGAAAGTTTAATCCCGAAAGCGCCGCTGTCCCACCGACAATCGTTTGCGAAGAACTTGGGTGGGCGAGCGTCCCCGCGAGCCGACTCCGGATGGAGGTTATAAAATGTCGTGCACACGAGATAGTTTGGCCACGACGGATTAGATTTTCCCCGAAGTCGGCTCGCGGGGACGCTCGCCCGCCCATTTTGTGAACCGGAGATATTGTCATGCCCATCACCCCCGCAACACCATACCTCCTCTCCGACGCCGGCTCCACCCGCGCTACGGCGTATGACATCGCGAATAAATCCGT
>JAKIYB010000763.1:319-579 GCA_022708765.1 Armatimonadota bacterium
ACGGTGACGTGGCTGGATGCCGTCTCCGTGGTCTGCGTGCGGCAACACGACCACCGCGTGGGAACATGGGGCGAGACGCTGCGATTGGGTGAAGGGTCGGATAACCACTGCAATCCCGCGCTCACCGTCACGCCTGACGGTCGCCTGCGCATCGCCTACGGCCCGCACGGCTTCTGGGAAGATGGGATGTTCAACCATGGCCGTTTCGTGCTCAAGGAGAGCGCTGACGGCGTCGTCTGGGAGCAGCAAGGCAGCGTGGG
>JAKIYB010000764.1:0-309 GCA_022708765.1 Armatimonadota bacterium
TTCGCCACCACCTATGATGACGGTCCAGTGACGGCGCTCACCGGCCAGGCGGCACGCGCCATGAACCGGGAGGAGATCACGGCGCTGCTCTCAGGCGGCCTGCTGCTCGACGGTTTGGCGGCGGAGACGCTCTGCGACCTTGGGTACGCGGAGGCCATCGGCGTGGACGTACCGCGCATCGTGGAGAAGGATGCCTGGGTGCCGCTGGCGGCGGAAGATTGGCACCACGCCGCGTTTGGCGGCAAGCCGGGCACCTTCCTCACCATGACGCTGCCCGACCTGATGGGCGGCGCGCGGCTGGCCGAGGTG
>JAKIYB010000764.1:329-574 GCA_022708765.1 Armatimonadota bacterium
ATCTCCCGCCTCATCAACATGGATCACGAGCCAGTGATGCCCTATCTCACCGCTTGCACGAACCGCTTCGGCGGCCGCGTGGCGGTGCTGCCCTTCGTGCTCAATGGCCGGTATCTCTCAATGCTCAACCCCGCGCGCAAGCGGCAGATGTCCACCCTCCTGCGCTGGCTCAGCCGGGATGAACTCCCGCTGGAAATCATCGCCGACGGCGCGTATCCGCTCCCCATCCTGCGTCGTTTTCCCGG
>JAKIYB010000765.1:0-291 GCA_022708765.1 Armatimonadota bacterium
TATAAAGCGCTCTACCTCACGCTGTTGGAACTCGGATACCCCGCGCGGCGGCAGACCCAGGCCTTCAACATGCTCCCGGAGGAAGGCGGGCTGCTCATCGTCGCCGACCCCTTTATCCGCCGGCCGATGGCGCTGAAGGAAGGCGAAGAGCTGCTGGCCTGGCTGCGCAAGGGCAACACCGCGCTGGTGGCGCTGGAGTATCACGCCGAGTTCCTTTACGGCCTTCTCGGCACCACGGACACCGATGATCCCGGCGTGCAGCGGGCGCAACTGGAAACCCTTGACCGTGAG
>JAKIYB010000765.1:319-569 GCA_022708765.1 Armatimonadota bacterium
CGCCTATTCGCATCGGCAGCCCCACGCGGTACGTCACCGCCGAGCCCATCGTCGCTTCGTTCCTCGCGGATCGGGCGCCAAAGCTGGACACCTTTGCCTACCGGCGCTTCGCGGAGCGAATACCGCTCACCGGTGACCAATTCGCGAAGATCGGCGGCATGACGCCGCTATACCGCGACGAAGAAGGGATCGCGGTGGCATACTCCGCGGTGGGCGACGGCGGCATCGTCTGGTGCGCCAGCCCATGGTC
>JAKIYB010000766.1:0-235 GCA_022708765.1 Armatimonadota bacterium
TCCCCCCAACCCCCTCCCCTGAGCGGGGAGGGGGAGTCACGGAAGATGTATTTATGCTGATTATCTATTATCTCACTCCCCCTCCCCATGTAGGGGAGGGGGCCGGGGGGAGAGGTGAGTGCTGTAATCGCGAAGCTCTCGGCAGGAATCCCCCCACACTGGCCGAACCAATTCACCATGACAACCACCACTTCGCATCGTCTGTTCGTCTCCCGCGACCGCTGGGCGCGCCTGC
>JAKIYB010000766.1:310-568 GCA_022708765.1 Armatimonadota bacterium
TGCCGCCGACCGTGCCATCACCATAGACCAGACCGGGCACAACTGGCACCTCATTCGCGCCCGGCAGGCGCAGACGCGCGTGGTGACGCTGCTGGTGCGCTACGGCATGACCGGCGACCTCCGCTATCGCGATGCCGCGGTGGCGTACCTGCGCGACATGGCGGGGTGGGAATACTGGTCGTGGATCAAATGGCGTGAGGGCATCAGCGATCCGGATGCTATCTTCGATCTCTCCTACGGCGAAAACGCGACCACGCT
>JAKIYB010000767.1 GCA_022708765.1 Armatimonadota bacterium
GCATGCGTGCTCAATGCGAGCTAGCACCTGTTCCAGTTGGTCCCTGACCTCCGCATTCGTTACACGAATGACCACAAGCCCCCGCGCGCGTAATCGCTCGTCACGTTCTGCATCGGCCGCACGGCGCTGACGATGAATCTCGCCATCCACTTCGACGACCACACCGGTGCCGTGACAGTAGAAGTCAACAATATCTTCGCCAATAATTTGCTGGCGGCGGAAGTGCAAGCCGTGAAAGAGATTTCCTTTCAGATAGCCCCAAAGCAAGCGTTCTTCTTCCGTCATCCTGTGACGCAAAGCTTTCGCACGAGCTACCATCTCCGGTGTAACGTGCTGTCCAGTGACAACACATAGAGCAGGAGTAGATAGCTCATTCTCGTCCCGCCGCATAACGAATCCTTTCCGGGTGGCTCTATACTAACATCACTAGCCGGCGCGACCTCTCCTCCCTGGCCCTCCTCCCCTCCAGGGAAGGAGGGGGTTCCGGAGTGTAGATGTATTGCCGGTATCCGTTTTTCCGCTCCGCTGCTCCCTCCTTCCCTGAAGGGGAGGAAAGATCACGCGG
>JAKIYB010000768.1 GCA_022708765.1 Armatimonadota bacterium
TCGCTGCTGTCCCGCCTCGACAACAAGAACGCCAAGGGCGAGTTCTATTTGACCGACATCGTCCGCCTGGCGCGCGGCGACGGGCGCAGCTGCGCCGTCGTCGAGGCGCCGGAGGCGGAGCTCCTCGGCATCAACAGCCGAGTCGAGCTGGCGGCCGCCGAGGCGTTGTTCCAAAACGCGCTGCGCCGCCGCGCGATGGAAGCGGGCGCCACCCTCACCGACCCGGCAAGCGTGTTCTTCGCCGCCGACACCAGGATCGGCCGCGACGTCGTCATCGGCCCGAACGTGCAGTTCGGCCCGGGCGTCGAGATCGGCGACGGGGCGGCGCATGTCGGCAATTTCGTCGAGATCAAGAAGAGCGAGCTCGGCGCCGGCGCCAAGGCAAATCATCTCAGCTATCTCGGCGACGCCACGGTCGGGGCCAAGGCCAATATCGGCGCCGGCACCATCACCTGCAACTACGACGGCTTCACCAAAGCCAGGACCAGGATCGGCGCCGGCGCCTTCATCGGCTCCGACACCTCGCTGGTGGCTCCGGTGACGGTGGGCGAGGGCGCCATT
>JAKIYB010000076.1:0-4014 GCA_022708765.1 Armatimonadota bacterium
GACCACCGCCGAGAAGCTGGGCGCATTGCTCCTCTCGCTGGGTGAGGACGTGGACACCCGCACCCTGTGGCAAGCCTGGGAGCCGATGCTCTTCAATCAGGCGCATGACCTGATGTCCGGCGTGATGACGGACGCGGTGTATGCGGATACGCTGCGCGGGTATGACACGGCGCGCCGCATCGCCGACGAGCAGTTGGACGCCCGCCTGCAGACCTACTTTGCGCACATTGACACCCGTGGCGACGGTATCCCGCTGGTCGTCTTCAACCCGCTGGGCTGGGCGCGGACGGATCTGGTGGAGGTGACCGTCGGTTTCGGTGAACCGGGCATCCGCGGCGTGGCGCTCGTTGATGCCGACGGCCGGGAAGTGCCAGTGCAGCTACTCGATGCCGACCGCCACGAAGATGGAACCTTCATCACGGCAACCCTCGCCTTTCTCGCGACGGATATCCCCGCCATGGGCCACGCCGTGTATCACCTGCTGCCACGCGCGGAAGAGAGCCCGGCACATCTCCCCACGACGGGCACGGTGATGGAAAATCCCTGGTATCGCCTGGAGATTGATCCCACGTCGGGCGCAATGACGCGGTTACTGGTGAAAGACGGCAACTGGGAAGCGCTGCGCGCGCCCGGCAACGTGGTAGCGATGGAGGAGGATCACGGCGACCTGTGGGAACTATATCAGCCGCTGGACGGTGGCAGTCGCATCGCCATGACGACGCCGCATCCCGCGCCGACGACCGCCGTCCTGAGCAGCGCGCAACCGGCAGAGCCGGGAACGCTCATCAACGGGCCGGTCCTGTCGGAATTTTCGGTCGCTCATCCGCTGGGCCAGGGGCAATTCCAGACCACGATACGCCTGTCTGCCGGCCTGCCGCGCATTGACATCCGCACCACTATCCGCAATGAGGACGGCCGGGTACGGTATCGCGTGCTCTTCCCGACGACCATCGCGGATGGCCGGAACATGCAGGAGATTCCCTTCGGCGCGATGGAACGACCGGCGGGCATTGAATTCCCCGCGCAGAACTGGGTGGATTGGGGGAACGAGACGCGCGGCGTCACGCTGGTGAATCGCGGATTGCCCGGCAACAACACCGCCGATGGCACGCTTATGCTCTCGCTGCTCCGCGGCGCCAGTATCGTCGCCTACGGCTATATCGGCGGATACGAGCCGGGCGCGGGCTCCGAAAGCGGGCTCGAACTGGGCAAGACGCACACGTTCCAGTATGCGTTGGCTCCGCACGCCGGCAACTGGCGACAGACCGCCCCCTGGCGGCAGGGGCTGGCGGTGAACTGCCCCCTCATCGCGCGCACCGCCGCACCACAGGCCGGCGCGTTGCCGCCACGCTGGGGTGTGCTGACGCTGGAACCAGCCACCGTCGTGCTGTCCGCGCTGAAGATGAGCGAGGACGGCACTCGTGTCATTCTGCGTGTGTATGAGACAACGGGCGAACCCGTGGAGGTGACGCTGGCGATCCGCGGCGGCAATGCCGCTGAGGAAGTCAACCTGCTCGAAGCGCCGTTGCATTCTCTCGCGATGGATGATGGGCGCATCAGCCTGACACTACGGCCATTTGAGATCAAAACTATTGCCGTGACCGTGAAGGAGAACGCAGCACCATGACCGGACGAGAACGCATGCTCCTTGCCATGCGCAATGGCCAACCCGACCGCGTGCCATGCGCGCCGGATATGTCCAACATGATTCCCTGCCGCCTGACGGGGAAGCCATTCTGGGATATTTACCTGTATCAGGATCCGCCGCTCTGGCAGGCCTACATGGACGCGGTGGAGTATTTCGGCATTGACGGATGGGTGTATAACCTCGACGGTTTCTCCTTGCCTGATCCGGAGGCGCCTCCCGCGCCGACGGATATCACGCACGAGACGGTTATCATCGAGCAGACGCACGAGCGCATTGTGACACGCGCCTATACCCAGCGCGACGGAGGGGTTAAGGAGTGGTCGAAGCTGGTGACCGCGTATCCCCGCTACGACCCGCCGACCACGCTCCTGGCGGAGAAGGTTGGCCTGGCGGCTGACCCGGAGCGCTACTGGCCCATCGAAGGGGTGAAGCCGCAAAAGCAGGGGTTCGACCTGCTCGCTGACGCGTTGGCGCGCTTTCAGCAGCGCGGCGTCATCGGGTGCTATGTCGGCCCGCCGCAGCTCGGTAACCCGGATCAGGGGTGGGGATATTCAATCTACGATTACTGCGACAAGTATGACGAGGTGAAAGCCTGGAGCGAACGGGGGACGCAGGCGTCCATTGACTACCTGCGCCGCATACTCGCTGGCCCGGTGCGCCCGGATTTCATTCTCACCGGCGGTTCCGGCATGCTTGTGTTCAACACGCTGGAGATCATCCGCGACCTCGCGCTGCCGGCGCTGCAGGCGATCACCCGCATCTGCAAGGAGGCGGACATCCCCTCGCAGATCCACTGTTGCGGGCCGGAGCGGGCGCTGGTGAAGCTGTGCGCGGAAGAAACCGACCTAACCTCCATCAACCCGCTAGAAATCCCACCGATGGGTGATTGCGCGCTGGCCGAGATGAAGCGGCTATATGGCCACAGGTTAAGCCTGATGGGCAACCTGCATACCACCGACGTGATGTTGCGCGGCACGGCGGACGAGGTACGCAGGGCGGCGAGACAGGCCATTGACGACGCAGGCGCCGGTGGTGGATTCATCCTCTCAACCGGCGACCAATGCGGCCGCGACACCCCGGACGAGAATATCTTCGCACTGGTCGAGGTGGCGAAGACCTATGGAAAATATTGAGGGAAGTCATGCAGACGATATCCTTGACTCGTGAGTGGCAAATGGCGCCGACCCCGTTGGATGGCAGCCTGGCCGATGCGACGGACTGGCTGCCGGCACAGGTGCCGGGAGAGATACACCTGGATCTCATGCGCGCCGGGCGCATGGACGATCCGGATATCAGCGACCACGCGCGGCAAGGCGGACGTTGGCCGGAAGAGCATGCCTGGTGGTATCGCACGACCATCACGGTCGAAGACGCATTACTCGCCCATGAGCGTCAGGAACTGGTCTTCGATGGCCTGGACTGCCATGCGCAGCTCTTTTTAAACGAACAGTTGATCGGCACAGCCTGCAACGCGTTTGTCAGTCACCGTTTCAATGTACGTAACATCCTCCAGGCGGGCGAGAATCTGCTGGTGGTGCGCCTTACCGCAGGTACGGAGCTCATTCAGGATCGCGAGCACCTGGGTGACTGGTTCAGCGGCATTCATTCCGTGCGCAATTTCACCCAGCAGCGCTACCTGCGCAAACCGCAATACCAGTATGGTTGGGATTGGAACGATCCACTGCCCACCATTGGCATCTGGCGCGGCGTACGGCTGGAAGGGCGCACCGGCATCGTCTTCGCGGAGTTCCGCCTGGACACCGTGATTGACGGCAATACGGTCTCCCTTGTCGGCCAGGCGGTACTGGAGAATCTGCACCCGTGGATCGAACGTCCCTGCGCGTTGGAGATTATTCTCCGATCTCCAGACGGCACGGAAATCCGCACGGTGACGGACTATGCGCTGCCGATGGGCCGCACGGCGGTGCCACTACACATCACGGTGCCTGACCCACGGCTCTGGTGGCCGAACGGGATGGGCGACCAGCCGCTGTATCGTCTGACGGCATGCGTCCGCATGGGCGAAGCAACCTGTGATGAACTGGAGCAGACCATTGGCCTGCGCACGGTGGAGATAGACCGCGCGCCGCTGGTTGACGGTTCGCGTTTCTGCCTTCGCGTCAACGGAGAAGAGGTCTTCTGTCGGGGCGGCAACTGGGCGCCGCCGGACATGATCCCCGCGCGGGTAACCCCCGAGCGCCTGCAAGCCCTGGTGGCGGAAGCGAAAAACGCTCACTTCACAATGTTCCGCATGAACGGCGTGGGGTATTACGAGGACGACGCGTTCTTCGACGCCTGCGACCGCGCGGGCATCCTGCTCTGGCAAGATTTCACCTTCGCCTGCATGACCTATCCCGACGACGACC
>JAKIYB010000076.1:4024-12530 GCA_022708765.1 Armatimonadota bacterium
GGTCGTCTCGCGCCTGCGCCATCACCCCGCGCTGGCGGTCTGGTGCGGCTGCAACGAGTCCATCTGGCTGAACAGCAGTGGGAAAGATCCCTACACCCTGGGCGGCATCCATCTCTTCGGACAGGTGCTGCCCGATGTCTGCCGCCGGCTCGATCCCGTGCGTCCTTACAGGCCATGCAGTCCCTTCGGCGGGGAAGAACCGAACAGCGAGCAGGCCGGCAACTGCCACTGGTGGTTCCCCTTCTTCATGCATCCCGACGTGCAGCGCCGCATCCGCCACGAAGTTGTCGACGAATGCCGCGCGCGCTTCGTCAGCGAATATGGCATCATCGGCCCGCCGCGCCTGGATTCCGTGCGGGAATATTTGCAGCCGGAAGAGCTGTCTCGCGACAGCGTGGGCTGGCAGATCCATACGAATACCTTTGAGCGCGGCACCGTCGCCGAAGGCATCCGCTATCATTACGGTGACCCCGATAGGCTGGAACTGTCGGACTATCTGCGCTACGGCCAGATGTTTCAGGCGGTGCTGCACGGCGGCGCCATGGAAGCGCTGCGCTTCCGCAAAGGCGATCCCGATGCCGAGTGTTGGGGCGCGCTCATCTGGTCCTATAACGACTGCTGGGGTGAGACGGGCTGGTCGGTGATTGACCACTACCTGCGGCGGAAAGCCAGCTACTACTGGCTGCGCCGGGCGTGTGCGCCGGTGAAGATCATCACGCGTCCGCGCGGTGACATGCTGGTGACGCGTATCGTCAATGATACCCGCCGGGCGTTTGACGCCGAGGTGCAACACGGCTGGTTTCGCGTGGATGGCGCGGATCGCCGGCTTGTGACCAGAGCGCTCACCATTCCGGCCAACAGCATGGTGGAAGTCGCGCGCGTCGCTATCTCCCAGGAACTGTGTCCCGACAAATGGCTGCATGGCGCTGTCCTGACTGGCGACGGCATCCCCGCTGACCAGGCAATCTGGTTGTTGGCGCCGTTCCGCATGCTGGCACCGACTACCCCACAACTCACCGTCAAGCGATCAGGTGATAACATCACCGTCAGCAGTCCGACCTACTGCCATGCCGTGCATGCTGAAGACGGCGGCCATGCCCTGTTCTCGGATAACTACTTCGATTTACTGCCCGGTGTGCCATATTGCATACGCGCGTCATCTCCCGCCATCGCCTTGCGCACGGTCATGCCAATCGAATAGACCAGGGGATGCGTCGCAACGGGGATGTGGAGAACCATGTCGTGACGTGTTATATGGAGCCGGCAATCAACATGTCAGCATCGCGGCTGGCGGATTCCATGCGCGCCTCATCGGAAATACCCTGTCACCGTCAAGTTAAAAATGTATCAATTCCGCCAACTTAAAAATGTATGTCCTTTTGTTTGCCACTGGTTATGTCATCGGTAAATGTCCCTCCTTTCCGAGCGTGGTGAACCAGGCCGTCAGCGCCTCCAGGGTGGTGTCGAGACTGGCATGACAGACCTGTCGCGCCAACGGGTAGCCGGCTTGTTTGGCCTGGTGCAGGGTGGCATGGAAGGCGGCCAGGCGATCTTCCAGCCGGGTGAGACGCTCACGGTCGACTACCACCGTCTCGGCATGGAGTCGCCGGCGATAGGCTGCCGAGCACTCGGCTGGGGTGGCGTGGCATTTACGGTGTCCCATGCGCGGCCTCCTGACCGATACCGTCACGTGACGGTATCCCGTCCGCCAGGGGCGGCAGCTTGCCGCGCAGGCGATAGCTGTGCCCCTTGATGTTGATCACCGTGCTGTGGTGCAGCAGGCGGTCGAGCACCGCAGACACCAGCACGGGATCATGGAAGAGTTCCGCCCAGTCGCTGAACGCCTTGTTGGAGGTAATCACGGTGCTGGCCCGCTCGTAGCGCGCGGCGACGAACTGGTAGAAGAGATGACATTCCTCCCGCGTGACCGGAAGATACCCCACTTCATCCACCACGACCAGCGCCGCCCGCGCATACCGGCGCAGGCGCCCGCGTGCCACGTTGTGCTGATCCTCGTGTCAACCAGCAGTGCAAATTGACCCACCATAGGCGTCCAACGGTGACCCACCACAAATATGTGCGGCACATGATGCTTCCACAACCTGCAAGCTTGCTTCAAGCTACAAAATACCTAGGGAGGGCCACCGCGAGGGGTCAATTTTGGACGCCGATTACCCCCGCAAGTGGGTCATTATTGCACGCCGGTTCACACTTATGCCCCATGACCAGCAGGATACCGTGGATAATGCTCCATGGGTGTGGAGGATCACCAGGGACGTAGGCGGCGACGGGGATATCGTTCGGCACGCCGTTGGCTTCTGCGTAGCCATCGCGAAAGAGGCCGCCGCTGATGGCGCTGACACCGACGGCGATGACCAGGCGCGGCTCCGCCATGGCGTCGTAGCAGCGGAACAGCGCGTCGTGCATGCCCCGACCGACCGGACCAGTGACGAGTAGGGCATCGGCGTAACGCGGCGAGGCGACGATATGCACGCCGAAGCGTGCGAGATCAAAAATCGCATTGGTGCTGGCCAGCACTTCCAGGTCGCTGGCGTTGTCGCCGGTGGAGACTTCTCGGATGTGCAGCGAGCGCATGAACCGGCGGGAAGGCGCTGGCGCCGACTGAATCAACTGCGGACGGTTGCTGTGCATTAATGCGCTACGAGTGCGGGTGGCAGTGCGTGTGCTGCGATCCTCGGTGATGGTGCCCGTCGCGCAAGCGCGCACGCAGAGCTGGCACCCGAGGCACCGCCCACGGTCGAGAGTGACGACCGGCCCCTGGGTATCTGTACTGATACTTACGGCCTGTGTCGGACAGGCTGCCGCACATTCTCCGCACCCGGAACAGGGGGCAGCCGTCACGGTTGGCAAACCCGTAGCCTCCGCGGGGAGATCAGGAAAGAGTTCCCGTTGCGTTTGAATGCCGGTGCGCGCGATAGCCAGGAATGGATTCCGCATGATCGTCTCTCACATATCGTTGCCGCTGTAGGACAGGTTGAAGCTCTTGTTACAGAGCGGAAAATCGGCAACCAGG
This sequence comes from Armatimonadota bacterium, assembly GCA_022708765.1. Taxonomy (GTDB): domain Bacteria; phylum Armatimonadota; class Hebobacteria; order CAIYQO01; family CAIYQO01; genus JAKIYB01. The sequence continues at coordinate 7,059 of JAKIYB010000076.1, forward strand.
TTGCCGCGGATGGCGATGGCCAACCCCGTCCAGTTGTTGAAGCTCGGGTCTTTGATCGCATACCGGGTGATGGCGCCCGCTTCTCCGGTGGTGATCCAGTGGATCAACTCCCCGCGCCAAGCTTCAACGATGCCGATACCAACAGCATGAGCGGGCAGGCGGTCCGGCAGTAATATGTCGATAGGCGAATCGGGCAGCGTCTCCAGGACGTGCGTGAGGATATCCAGGCTGGTCCCGATCTCCTCTGCCTTGATCTGCGCACGAGCGAGGACGTCGCCGGTCTCACGATGCGCAGGCACCGGCGCCAGCGCCGGGTATGCGGCATGCACGAAATGGCGGCGAATATCATAACGCGTTCCGCTGGCGCGGCCCGCCGGGCCGACGATGCCGAAGTCGCGAGCCAGCGCCGGCGACAGACGACCGGCGCCTTCCATGCGCTCCAGCACGCCGGAATGCTCCAGCACCAACGGCAGGTGTTCGTGTGCCTGCTTTGCGAGATCGGTCACGCCATGCAGCAGCGCACGGCGCCGTGCCGCATCGAGGTCGCGAACCACCCCGCCGGGCTGGATGAACCAGCGCTGACGGCGGTTGCCGGTGAGGAACTGAGCCAGCGCCAGTGCCGCGCCGCGCAGCGGGGGGAACAGCGCGGCGCCGGGACTATACCCGATGTCCCCGCACAGCGCGCCCATGTCACCCAGGTGGTTGGCCAGACGTTCGATCTCCAGCGCGAGGGTGCGCAAGGCAATGGCGCGCGACGGCGGCGTGATGCCGAGGAGTTGCTCAATCGCCGTCGCGTGTGCCAGGGCATTGCCGGCAGCCGTGTCACTGCTCGCAGATTCGGCGAGAAAGCGGCTCTGGTGCCAGGGTACTTCGGTTAACCGTTTCTCGATGCCGCGGTGCTGGTAGCCCAGGCGGATTTCCAGGTTCGTGACGATCTCGCCCAGGCAACTGAAACGGAAATGGCCGGGCTCGATGATGCCGGCGTGGATGGGACCGACTGGAATTTCGTGGATGCCTTCACCCTCCACCTTCAGGAAGCGATATGGCGTGCGCGGCAGCGTCGCTTGTTCAGCGCCTGCTAACGGGCACAGCGCCATCGGCCAGCGGTCGTCATGCAGCAGCAGGCTCTTCCAACGCGGGTGACCGACGGCATGCAGGCCGAAGAAATCACCGAGCATTCGCTCGGCCCAGTGTGCGGCGGGGATGGCCGGGGTCAGCGCTGGATACTCACAGGTGCCAGCCTCCAGTGGCGCGGTCAACAGGAGCGGTTGTCCCTGCGCTGTGTCGAGCAGCAAGATGTCGATGGCGACCCGTGCCTCGTCAAGGGAGCGTGCCGTCAGGTGGCCGTAGCGCATGCCGGGCTGCGTCAGCAGCGCTTTCGTGCGCGCCGACAGCTCAAATGGTGTCGTCTCGATCTGGTGATGAACCCGCGTTGTCGTCATCGTCCCAGCCCTCCCCCCATGGTCACGGTGGCGAGGATCTTCATCACCGGGGGCGCCAGCAGGCTGCCGGACACGAGCACGAGGAGAAGCAACAGCGCCGGCACCACCGACCAGGCCCATGTCAGTCGGCCATGCCGGGCATCGACCGACTTTCCGAAGAGGAGGCGTCCGAGGTGCGACGCGATGGCGACGCAGGTAATGGTCAACCCGACAATCACCGCTCCCCCGGCCACTGTCGCGCCGGCGGCAAAGGTGTCGCGCAGCAGCAGCCACTCGCTAAGGAACGTGCCAAATGGCGGACTGCCGGCGATGGCAAAGCTCCCCAGTGCCAGCAGGATGCCCAGCGCCGGCGTGGTCTTCAGCACCCCGCTGATTTGCCGCAGCGCCTTCGTGCCGTACCGATGGATGACGCTGCCCGCCAGCAGGAAGAGTGCCACCTTGACCAGGCTGTGGTTGACGGCATGCAGCAGGAAGACCGGCGTGCTGCCGATACCGATAGCCAGTGTGAGCAGGCCGACATGTTCGACGCTGGAGTAAGCCCACATACGCTTGAGATCGTGCTGGCGCACCAGCATAATGGCAGCCGCCAGCACGGTGAGAGCGCCGGCGGGGATGAGCAGCCGCTGCACCAGCGCGCCTTGCCCGGCGGCAGTCATCAACTGCGCCAGCCGCCAGATGGCCACCAGCGCGCAATTGAGCAACGCGCCGGAGAGCATGGCCGAGGCCGGCGCCGGCGCCTCGCTATGCGCGTCGGGTAGCCAATTATGCAGCGGGAAGAGGCCGGCCTTGGTACCGTAACCGAGCAGGCAGAAAATGAACCCCAGGCGCAACAGGCGCGGGTCGCATTCTCCTGCCCGTGCCAGCAGCTCCGGCAAATACAACGTGCTCGAAAGGCCGGTGGAATGCTGTGCTGCCACGATGAGTACCGTGCCGAAGAGTGCGAAGGCGATGCCTACGCTGCAGAGCAGCAGGTATTTCCATGTGGCCTCCAGCGCGCGCCGGCTGCGGTGGTAGAAGACCAACGGTGCGGAGATGAGCGTGGTGGCTTCCATGGCAATCCACAGTACACCAAGGTTCTGCGCCAGCAGCACGCCATACATGGCAGCGAGGAAGAGGCCAGCCAGCAGGTAGAAGCTGCAGAGGCGGCGATCGGTGATTTCCGGGTCATAGGCGCGTTCCGCTGGCAGCAACAGCGCCGACTGTATCAGCGCGGCGGCCGCGACCAGCGTGGTGATAAACAGAAACGCCGCGCCCATGCCGTCCAATGCGAAGGTGTTCCCATCGACCGCTTGCCGTGCCAGTTGCGGCAGGCAGATACTGCCGACGAGGATGAGCTGCAGTAGCGCCAGTGTGGCGGCCATGCCGGGCAACCAGCGGGCGGCCTGCCGTATGGCGCCGAGGACGGCGATGAGCAGCGGGATGATAAACAGGACGGACAGCGGTATCAATGGCGTAACCCCCGCAGTTGCGTGACGTCAATATGTTCAAAGCTGCGGTTCAGGCGGAACATGACCACGCCGGCCACCAACACGCCCACCAGTACGTCGAATACGACGCCCATCTCAATCATCAACGGCATCCCGTGCGTCTGCGTCAGCCCATATAGGAAGATGCCGTTCTCCAGCACCAGAAAGCCAATGATCTGACTCAAGGCCAGCCGGCGCGTCATCATCAGCAGCATACCGATCAGCAGCAGCGCCAGCGCCATTCCTGCCGCGCCGGCATTGCCCAGTGGCATCACCGCAATTTGCGGCGCGAGGAAGTAACTGATAATGACCACGCCGCAGCCGCCGCACAAGGCCAGCGTGGTACCGAGCCGGGCGCCGTCATCGCGGCGAATCCGCAGCCGACCGGCGGCATGAGCCAGGTAAACCGGGATGGCGATGGCCTTCACGAGAAGCACCACTGCGGCCAGCCACAGGTAATGCGACGCGTGCCATTGCAGCCCGAGCAGCATGGTGATAACCGCCAGGATCGCCGTCTGCAGCGCCAGTGCGCGCAACAGGGAGGGCAAGCCGGGCGTGCCGCACATCCACACCGCGAGCAATGTGGCGCCGGCTGCCAGGAAATCAATCGTCGAAAGCTGCATCAGTATATCCTCAAGTATCTTAGCGCTGGGCGACCGCGATCAAGCCCGCGAAGAGACTGCACACCAGCGAGGCGGTCAGAAAATGGGGTACGCGGCGCCATTTCAGCTTCACCAGCACGCCTTCCGCCATGGCAACGGCGATGCCCAGGACGAACAGCGCTCCCAGGCTAATACCGTACCGGTGCAGCAACGGCAAACTGCCGAACGCCGGCCAGGCATGCAGCAGCGTTTGCGACGCGATGCCCAGGTAGACGCAACTGCGCAGGGCGACGGCATACTCGGTGATGGCCAGGTTGCGCCCGCTGTTCTCCAGAATCATCGCTTCGTGCACCATGGTGAGCTCGAGGTGCGTCGTCGGATCATCCACCGGCATGCGCGAGAGCTCAGCCAACGCGGTGCAGATGAGTGTGATGCCGACCAGCAGGGCGACCAGCGGATGGATGGCGCCCTTATAGATAGTATTCAGGTCGGTACTGCCAGCGCCAATAGCCAGCGCACTCAACCCGAGCAGCAGCGCGGGCTCCACCAGCAGCGAGATGGTGGCTTCGCGGCTGGCGCCCAGGCCGCCGAAGGCGGAGCCGGTATCCATCGCCGCCAGCATGCCGAAGAATTTCCCCAGCGCCAGCAGGTAGAGCACGAGGAGGAGATTCGTCATTGGCGCCCAGCCGGCTGGCAGCAGCACACCCGCCCACGGCACGCAAAGCGCGGCGATTCCCGCGACGGCGAGGCCGGCGCGCGGCGCCCAGATGAACACCCAACTGGCGGTTTCGCTGATCGTCTCGGTTTTCCCCCAGAGCTTGGCAATATCGTAAAACGGCTGGAGAATCGGCGCGCCCAGACGCGTCTGCATCAGCGCTTTCACTTTACGGATCACACCGACGAGCAGCAACGGCACCACGAGCAGATTGATGGCAACGAGTATAGCGGTCATCCGCGTACCCCCATCCAGAGCAATACCGCCAGCGCCAGCAAGATATAGAGCAGGTACTGGTGGATGCTGCCGGCCTGCAGGCGCAGCAGCAGCGCACCAGCCAGACGTCGCACACCGCGCAACAGCGGCGAATAGATCCGCGTTTCCAGGTACGGCTCGTGCGTGGCATGCGCGCCAACCGTCTCGGGGAAGTGCCGGCGCTGCTTGCCGTGCAGGTGAATTGCCACGGTATACCGGTAGATGGCGCCGAAAAGCCGCGAGATCGGCTGCGCAAAACTGGTGGCGGTATACTGGGTGCGCGGTTCCAGCGTGCCGAAGCCGCACTCCCAGGTGATGAAATGCCGTACCGGCCTGCGCCGGGCTGCCAGCGCGAAGACCACTCCAATACCGAGAACCAGCAGGAGCAGCAGGCCGGCGAGCAGTGGCGTTGGCAGAGTCCACGTCGCCGGCAAATTCGCACTACCGGTGATCTGCGCCAGTAGCGATAGAATCGCCGGTACGGCAATCCCGCAGCACACACAGGCTGCCGCCAACAGCAGTTGCGCGACGCGCATGCCAGGGCCGACTTCCGTCGCGTTGGCGGCAGCTTTACTGCGCGGCAAGCCGAGGAAGACGACGCCCACCGCCTTCACAAAACAGGCCAGTGCCAGCGCGCCGATGAGCCCGAGCCACGCCATCAGCAGCAGCGCACCCAGGCGAATACCAACCAGTGGACCCTCCGTGGCAATGCGGAAGAACCCCTGGTAGAGCAACCACTCGCTCGCGAAACCATTCAGCGGCGGCAGCGCGCAGATGGCGGCGCTGCCGGTGATGAAGGCAGCAGCCGTCCACGGCATGCGGTGTATCAGACCGCCCAGGTGCTCGACATCGCGCTGGTGGGTTTGCGCATCGATGGCGCCGGTGCCGAAAAAGAGCAGGCTTTTAAAGAGGGCATGGTTCAGCGTGTGGAAGAGCGCCGCAGCCAACCCCAGCTGTGCAACCAGCGTGAGGTGGTATGTCTCGGCCACCAG
>JAKIYB010000769.1:0-238 GCA_022708765.1 Armatimonadota bacterium
CCTTCAGCGCCGCGCTCGCCAGCGGGCGCGACGTCGTCGCCGTCTCGTAGCGCGGATCGTTGAAGTATGCGCGCGCAAAGGCGTAGTGCGCCAGCTGCCCGGTGAGACCGAAGGGATCCGAGTCGTTGATGACGGGAAACTGTCCGTTGGGATAGGCCAGCTGCAGCGGGCCCAGCCAGAGCCGCTGGAGCCGCACGTTGTCGGCGAACGTCCATCCGACCCGGCGGGCGGCGTTGAG
>JAKIYB010000769.1:308-558 GCA_022708765.1 Armatimonadota bacterium
CGTACCAGATGCCGTCCTCGGTGATGGAGTTCTCGAGCTGCCAAAGCATGCCGGCGCCGGGCGCATGGATGGCGGCATGCAGCAGCTCGGCGTCGCCGATCGCGCCCCCCACGGCGGCATAGGCGGCATTGAACCAGGTCTGGTGGTTGTTGCGTGGCTCCATCATCCAGGCCTTGCTCTGGATTTCGGCGCAGATCCGCCGCAGCAACTCCTGCGCGACCCGCTCCCGCTCGGCCTCGTTCCACACGGG
>JAKIYB010000770.1:0-253 GCA_022708765.1 Armatimonadota bacterium
GTCTAGGGTGTTATCGCGAATATGACAGGAGTGGCTCATTACTGTATGAAAGCGATGACATAGTCTTTTTACACAGATCCCATCGGTTCCTCTATTCGAAATGTAAATTTTTCTTTATGTTTTCGCGAGGCGATTTAATAACCGATGTAACCAGTTGTGAATAGCTACGCGACCTGCACCGCTACGCGGGTGTGAACCGGCATGCAATTCTGACCCACTTGCGGGGGGAATCGGCGTCCAACCGTGACCCATC
>JAKIYB010000770.1:270-556 GCA_022708765.1 Armatimonadota bacterium
TGTTCGTGGGTGGGTCACCGTTGGACGCCGATGGTGGGTCAATCGCGCATGCCGGCTCACATGGTACAAGTAGGATCCATGAAATAATGGCATATGGGAAGTGATTCTGCGATTCCTTGCTAAGCTATGCACTTAAAGCCATAATAGTTACTACTCTGGCATAGGTAAGATTGTATATTGCTCTTCCCGAAGCGCGAACTTAAGACGATGCAACCTTACCACTGCCGTGGTAGTATGATGGCGAAAGCCGAATGGCTGAGCTACTCGACCGCTACCTTCATCAACG
>JAKIYB010000771.1 GCA_022708765.1 Armatimonadota bacterium
TGGTAGACGACGGAAAAATTGCCCGCTGGCTGCTCCTCGCGATGCGTCCGCGACCGCTCGTCAATCGCCGTCAGGTCATACAGCATGCGGAACGGCCGCGCCACCTCGCGATGCAGGTAGCGCAGCACGTCGTATGCCGTCGCCGGCGACGTCCAGACTGTCGGCACCCCGTCCGCCGTCGCTTGCGTCGTCACCTCGGCAAACCGCCCCCGCAGCTCCTCTACGATATCAATCTGCGCTTCAACAACCACACAAACCCCTGATATTCGCGAAAATGCCTTACTGTAGGTATAGCACTGTTGGGAAGCCGGACACAGCCGCGCCTCAGTTTCCCTAGAGATGCTCAGTAAAGCGGTGACTGACTGCGCATTATCCTCCGATAAAGAGCATCGGAAGTATGACCCACTCGGTATTGTCTATCTGATTGTTTTCGTCAACCATCAGTAATGCGTTGTCTGTCACCGATTTATCCCACCCACTCTCCGAACCCTGTTGCCTTACACCGTATCCGGCGGCCGCAGTGCCGTCTCCCGTATTCGCTCGTCCCGCAGC
>JAKIYB010000772.1:0-233 GCA_022708765.1 Armatimonadota bacterium
CATCTCGTAGAGACGCGCGCGCATGTCGTCCGCCACGGCGCGGTAATTCGCGTCCGAGACCGCATTGTGCATCTCCTCGGGATCGTCCCGCAAGTCGTACAGTTCGTCGATATCGAAGCCGTTGAAGACGTACTTGTAACGGTCCGTGATGGCGATGCGCTGCGTATAGAGAAACTCGCCGCCATAGTAGGCGCACAGGATCTGATCGTCCCAGTCGCGCCGCGCGGGATTTT
>JAKIYB010000772.1:297-543 GCA_022708765.1 Armatimonadota bacterium
GAAGTGCGCGAGCCGGGCTTCACAACTCCCGGCCAGCGGACCACCATGGGCACCCGGTAGCATTCCTCGTAGGGAATCCAGCCCTTGATCCACATGCGGTGCGCGCCCACCATGTCGCCGTGGTCGGTGGTGAAGACCACCAGCGTGTTGTCCGCCTGGCCGGTTTTTTCGAGCGCGTCGAGCAGGCGGCCCACCTGCGTATCCACCTGTTCGGTGTAGGCGTAGTAGTGGGCGCGGCTCTGGCGG
>JAKIYB010000773.1:0-230 GCA_022708765.1 Armatimonadota bacterium
GCGATGAGCGTCCTGCGCGCCCGCCTGTACGAAATTGAGCAGCAGAAGCGCCAGTCCGAGCTGGATGCAACCCGCCGGTCTCAAATCGGAACCGGTGAGCGCAGTGAAAAAATCCGCACCTACAACTACCCGCAGTCCCGCGTGACGGACCACAGGATTAACCTGTCATCGTTTAACCTGGCAGGCGTGATGAACGGCACGGAACTGGATACTTTCATTGATGAGCTGCA
>JAKIYB010000773.1:240-541 GCA_022708765.1 Armatimonadota bacterium
GTCGCCGATGAGGCTGACCGTCTGGCGAACTATGAAACTTCCGACTGACGCCAATCTGGCGGAACTACAGCAGGCAGTTTTAAAGCAGATTTCCCCCGAGATTACGGACACCCAGGCCAGCCTCCTGGTTCTGCTCGCTCACGTGCTGCAAACGCCAAAAACCTGGGTTTTAGCCCATCCCGAAGCTCATCTGAACGCTGAACAGGCCGGCCTCTTTATCCAGCTGGCACAGCGCTTCGCGCACGGCGAGCCGCTGGCTTACCTGACAGGCTGCCAGGAATTTTTTGGCCTCAAGTTTTTC
>JAKIYB010000774.1 GCA_022708765.1 Armatimonadota bacterium
TGGCAAACATGACCGACATGGAGTGGGCGAAGGCATTCTCAGGTGCGATGGCGCAGACCGTGGCCGTTTTCAAGACCACCGGCGCGCAGATGGCGGAAGCGATCAAGAACATCGGTGCGGTGGCCGCTTCCTCCAACATTCCTCTCCATGAACAACTCGCTATTCTCGGACAACTGCAGACCACGATGCCCGGTTCGGAAGCCGGAACGCTCTACAAGGCTTTCATCATGAAGGCTGCCGAAGCCGGAGAGCAGTTGGGGCTCTCGTTCATCGATTCGAGCGGGAGGCTCAAAGGGATCATTCCCATCCTCCAGGAGGTCAAATCGCGGTTTCCGGACCTGTCCCAGGCAGCCGCACAGGTGCAGATCAAGAAGGCTTTCGGCTCCGACGAGGCGGTGAAGTTCCTGCTCCAGATGTCCCAGGGAATGGAGTCCCTGGAGGGCAACATCAGCTCCATCGAACAAGCGATGAAGAGCGGCACCGCCGTCACCGAGGAAATGGCGAAGGCCATGAACATGGATAT
>JAKIYB010000775.1 GCA_022708765.1 Armatimonadota bacterium
GTGGCTTCATCCAGGCAATATGAAAATCGAGTGGTATGTGCCTCGACCGGGCCTGCTGTTCGACTCATCGAGGGCCGAACCATGGAAACTGCGGAGTACAACTCCGCGGCCCCAACGAGTAATTCGGTGACAGCCAGCCCCGATGGCATCGGGGAAGCCGCCACCAAATTCTTGAGCACAGACAGAACAGTTGCTTATCCGAACAGCTTCTCGCGGATGCGAATCTCCAGGTCGGCGCGTTCGCCGTCAGAGAGTTGGTCCTCTAATTCGTCTCCGGTCAGCGCGATCGTCTCCAGCGCGCGGGTGATGCGGGCGACGAGCAGCACGCCGATGATGCCGGTGGCGAGCGTCGCGAGCGGGATGAGCAGAATAAGGGGCAGGAATTTTTCCGGGAAGGGCGGATGCGTATTCGGACGGCAGCCGTGTTTCGCGTGGCCTTTCCAGTGCCGGGGCGGGTGCGAGATTCCCATCGGTCAACCTCCTTTGTCGCTGATGGTTCTCCCTACCATAGCACACG
>JAKIYB010000776.1:0-250 GCA_022708765.1 Armatimonadota bacterium
GACGGCCACGTGGAGAGCAACGGGCCCATCTGGTACCTCTCCGGTCTGCCCGGCCATCCGGACCTGCCGAACTGGCGCGATGTCGCCTACTGGCTGGCCGCCGATGTGAATGCCTTCTATGATGCCGACTCCACACGGATGTCGGTGTGGGGTGACGGCTCGTGGCTGGGAATGGATGCCGTGCCGCTGGATGTGGAACATGCGCCCAGGTATATCGCCGCGGTACCGACGCTGAACGGCAAGCCGGCGG
>JAKIYB010000776.1:273-515 GCA_022708765.1 Armatimonadota bacterium
ATTGTCTTTCAGCCGGATGGCAACAACGCGCAGTATGAATATACGGTGATTGACCAGAGCACCGGCGCCACGGAGCAAGCTACACGCCTGCGGTCTACTCGTGTCGGCGCACCCGCGTTGCCGCCAGCTTACGCTGGCGGCAACGGTGGGGGCGGCGGCAACGGTGGAGGGAATGGCGGAGGAGCACTCGAACCGGTAAGTGTCACTCTTACGGCGTCCTCCACACGCGTTATCGTCGGGGA
>JAKIYB010000777.1 GCA_022708765.1 Armatimonadota bacterium
GCGCTCGAAGAAAGCCGACGACCGCTTGATTTGAAGGAACCGCGCACGCCGCCCGAGCGCCCCGCCGCTTCACGCCGCGCCGGCATCATCGCCAACGATGTCGCGCTCTACATTTTCACCTCCGGCACCACCGGCATGCCGAAGGCGGCGAAAATCACGCACATGCGCGCAGAACTCTATATGCGCAGCTTCGCAGGCGCGACGGGCACAAATGCCGAAGACAAAGTCTATTGCGTGCTGCCGCTCTATCACGCCACCGGCGGCCTCTGCGGCGTCGGATCCGCGCTGCTCAAGGGCGGCACAGTGGTTCTGCGGCGCAGATTCTCGACGACGCATTTCTGGGATGACGTCGCGGACAATGGCTGCACGATGTTCGTCTATATCGGCGAGCTCTGCCGCTATCTCGTCAATGCCGATCCGCACCCAAAGGAGCGCGCGCATCGCTTGCGGCTTGGCTTCGGCAACGGCCTGCGGCCCGAGGTCTGGACCGAGTTCACGCAACGCTTCGCC
>JAKIYB010000778.1 GCA_022708765.1 Armatimonadota bacterium
GGCTATCACGCCCTCAACCGATTGGCCCATCAAAGCAACGGGTGCGCTTGCCATCCCGAAGCACGGCGCGCATAACTACCGCCTGCATACGCTGGACACCACTGCCTTCCCCGACGGTGGTATCCTGGTGATCGAATATCACATCGGCACCGGGAAAGGCAGGGCGTCCATTGATCTGTACGGGGAGAAGCAAGCTATTGCCACGGCGGGCGTCCCCGTCTCGCTGGCGCACGCTTACGATATCGCGGCGAGCGCTTCCGGCTGGGCATTGAAGGCAACTGGTTCTCGGAAGCCGGGTGGGTCAATACCTACAGCATTACCGCCCGCGTGTTGACCCCCGACGGCAAGCCGGCGACGCCCGCGACGCCAAAGGCGGGGTTAGTGCTGGACACCACCAACAAGGCGACCGTGCGGAATATCCCCATCGCGCCGACCTTCACCATTGATGAACCGCACTACATCACCTTTATCATGACCTATCACTACCTCAACCACGGCGCG
>JAKIYB010000077.1:0-6351 GCA_022708765.1 Armatimonadota bacterium
TTCAGCGTCAGCGTCTGCGCTTCGCGCAGTTCCGCCCAGCGGCTCTCGCACGGCTCTAGCGTTTCCGCCATGTAGTTGGCCAGTTGCACGAAGTAGAAGGGGAAGTCGCCCTGTCCCCACTGCCGCCGCCAGTCGGCGATCATCGCCGGGAAAAGCGTGCGGTACTGGTAGCCGCGATCGGCGTTGGATTCCCCTTGGTACCAGATGGCGCCGCGCAGCGCATACGGCACCAGCGGCGCGATCATGCCGCGATGCAGCGCGTAAGGGCTGTTCGGGTTGCCCGGCCCCGGCGGCATGGGCGGCGGCGACACCTGGGTGAGGCCGAAATTCTGCTCCACCTGATAGTGCCACGCGCCCGCCAGCGAGATAGCCGCCTCGTCCGGCGCGCCGACGGGTTTCACGCGCATCTGCGCGGCAGAACCGAGCATGCCGGAAGCATACATGTGGCTGAAGATGCGCACGGCCAGCGTGTTGCGGCCCGCGGTCACCAGCGCGCCGGGCACGGTGTAATCGCGCGGCGTGCACCAGGCCAGCGGATTGTCGTGGATATCCATGCCGCCCACCGGGGTGTTGTTCCAGTAGGTGATGTCCGACTTGTCAATGGGCGCGAGATGCAGCGCCAGGTCGCGGCCCGCCCAGGCGGCGGGGATATCGAGTTCCAGGCGGAACCAGACCACGCCGTGGTGCTTCAGTCCGCGATCCTGCCAGTTACATGGCAGTTCCATCTCCGGCCAGTTACCGGCATTCGTCGCCGGGTCCGCCCATCCCTGCCGGAGGCCCAGGTTCCCCCGGTCCTCGGGCAGCGTGCGCTGCTCCCACTCGGCGTAGGCTTTCTGATACGCGGCTTGCACGTCGTCCATGCCGCCCATCATCGCCTCATACTCGTCGGCGAAATGGCGCAGCGCGGGATCGGCTTCCAGCGCCTCACGGCTGGTCCACGCCTCCGCCACCGTGCCACCCCAGGAGGTGTTGATGATGCCGACGGGGATGCCGAGTCGCCGGCGCAGCTCACGCGCGAAGAAATAACCCACGGCGGAGAAATTGCCGGCGTAATCGGGATTGCACGGCCACCAGGCGCCCGTGACGTCCTGTACGGGATGATACACCGCATTTTTCGTCACCGTGAACATGCGTAATTCCGGATCGTTGGCCGCCTGAATTTCTATCTCCGCATCGCGCGACAGCGACAACGGCCACTCCATGTTCGACTGTCCGGAGCAGACCCAGACCTCACCGATGAGGATATTCGCTACCATCAAAGTTTCCGCGCCGGTGGTCACCGTCAGCGTATGCGGCCCGCTCGCCGGTAGCGGCGCCAGCGTCGCCCGCCAGCGGCCGTCGTCATCCGCCACCGCTTCCGCGTGATGTCCGGCCAACTCGACGGTGACTACTGTCCCCGGCGGCGCCCAGCCCCAGATGGGCAGAGGGCGCTCGCGCTGCAGCACCATCTGGTCGGAAAAGAGCGCGGCGAGTGTGAGCGCGGTGACGGGTTCGGTGACAGGCGAGGTCATGGGATACTCCTTGAGCAGAATGATCGTATTGTGCCACAGTCGAAACAAACTGGCAATGCGTCTTCCAGAACGGGAACCCGAAAAATACGTGACTCGTCAATAGAAGTAATCTGGTGAAAAGGAGGAGATGCTGATGCAGCAATTCGCACGAATCAGCATAGTGTTGGGGATGGCGGTATTTGGGCAGCTTGCGCTCTGGGCGGGCGGCTCCATCGCCACTCGTGACCATCCGGATCCTGCGGCGTGGCCGGGGTATACGACCGCACCCACCGTGGAAGCCCCCTGCCCGTTTGAAGCGGATATGAGCCGAACGCTACACCTTACGCCTGCGCAACAGGAAGCGATTGTCGAGATTCAGCGAGCCGATGACACCATCATCGCCGTGATGAACGACCGGGACGCGCTACTTAAAACTGATCAGGACCGCGTCGCCGTGAACCGCCCGCGGGCGTCTTCGGGCTTCAACGATTCTCGGCCTGTTACGCTCTATCGGGCACTCGGGCATATCCTCTCGCCCACGCAGTTGACGCAACTTCCGCCATGCACGCGCATTGGACAGCCAACGTTGCCGGGTGAGGTGCCGTAACTGTCAACATGGGCACCGTCCCCCTGAACGTTGTGGCGAAATGATACACGAGACGTTCGCCGGGACGGTTCCCATCTTGCGTTAACAACCAGACCGCTTATCCCTGTTTGAAAAACTCGATCACTTCGCCGTCCAGGCCGCGGACGAAGGCCAGGCGCACGGGGGTAGCCGGCTCGGTGGGAATAACATGGCTGAAGGGGGCGTGCATCTCGGCGGCGCCGGCAGCAATGGCGCGGGCGAAGGCGGCGTCGGGATCATCGCTGACGAAGGCGAGGTGAAGCCAGGCGCCCTCTGGCAGCGGGCCGTCCCCACCGCCGGCGAAGATCTCCACGCAGTTGCCGTTTCCGGCGTCCAGCATTACCGCGCGCTTGTCACCCTCGCCCCAGGCCATCGTCTGAGTCATGCCCAGGCCGTCGGTGTAAAAGGCGAGTGACGCGTCAAAATCTTTCACGCGGATGGCGACGTGGTGGATGCCGCGCAGCAGGCGGTCAGTCATGGTGGTGCTCCTTGAGAGTCGGTTCGGCGGTATCTTAACCCACTTGCGGCGGTGATGCAAGGGGCGGCGCGGCCGGCAGGAATCTTTGTCCCGCGCGCGAATGAAAACAACCGGGCCGGACAGGTGTCATACCGCATAACGACCGGTCACGGGGGGAATTCCATGCGAAGTCTGTCTTTGCTGCTTGCGCTGCTGTGCGCGGCCGCCATTTTTGCGCAGGATCAGCCGAAGGATGTGGTGGCGATGTTCACGCTGAAGGAAGTCTTCGGTGTGCAGCATCCCGATCAGATCGTCGAATTCGCGCTGGCGAAACCCGTTGACGCCAAACAGTGCTACTTGCTGGCGCCGAACAATGTCGAAACGCCGTATCAGGTGCTCGACGGTGGGAAGAAGCTCGCGGTGCGCACCCATCTCACTGCCTCTCGGTTGGCGGTGCGACGCGGCCTCGGCCGCACCTGCGAGGAGTGGGCGGCGAATTATCAGTTCGATAGAGAGGGCGTGGAAAAGCTGCTCTCCACCGAGGGCCGCCACTTCACCCCCGGCGACGTGGTGCAGGTGGACGGTACTCGGTTGCCGGAAGGGCTGACCGCCAACACGAACTACTACGTGACGAAGCTGGAGTTCCGCGAAGTGAACGGCTGGGGCTTCTACTTCATCGGCCTGGCGCTGACGCCCGACGGCCCGGCCATCCCCATCGCGAAGTCAGGCGACGCCGGCATCACCGCGCAGGCGCTGGTGGCTGATCCGGGGACCGAGCAGCTCTACGTCCATGATCACAAGCTGGCGAATGACACGCCGGTGATCTTCCGCACGAATGGTGAACTGCCGCGACCGCTGGTGCCGGACGTGGAGTATTACGTCCGCAACGCCACTGCCGACGGCTTCCAGGTGAGCGCGACGCGCGGCGGCAAGCCGCTGGACCTGACCGCGCCGGGACACGGTATCCACGAGATGCTGGTGCAGTGGACGTGGACGCTGAAGAGCGGTCGCGCGCCGAAACCCTATCCCGGCGGCGTACAGGTGGCGCAGTCGGCGGATAAACTGTCCTGGGAAATAACGAATGGCAGGTTGGGCGTGCGCATCCCCGTCTCGCACATCCCGGCGGACCCGGCGAAAGCCCCCGCGCCCGTGCTGGCGGTGCGGCTGGCGGACGGCACATGGACGGCCGTCTCCTCCCCCGTCATCTTTACCCCCGGCACGCAGGTGAAGCAGGTGGAGGTGTCCTTCCCGGAAAATGGCCCGTTGAAAACCGTCGCACAGGTAAAATATACGCTCGATAAAGCGCAGTATAATTATGGCAACCAGGTCGTCTCTCCCGCCGGTCCCGGCACGTATACCTGCCGCATCGAGGTGCAGGCGGGCCAGCCGTCGGTGCTCTTCGAGGAGGACACGGACTGCCAGTTCTCTTATAACATTGATTTGACCGGCGTGACGCTCACCCAGGCGCGCTATCGCGGGCACTCCGTGCGCAACGAAAAACACGGCTGGCGCCCCGATGGCAAAAAAGTCGAGGATCGCCGGACGGATGCCTTTTTCGATCTGCCCTATGACAAAAACTACAGTTCCACCTACGTCACCGACCTGAACAGCGGCATCATCCGCTGGATGGCGCCATGGGATCCGTGGATATTCGACAGCGGCAGCTACTGGATGCTCTACGACAAGGATGGCGGCGATGAGGCGCCTCTCATCGGCTACTACGATGGCCGCGCCTCGCGCCTGCGCAACGCCGGCGCGGTGGGGGTGGGCGTGTATACCCGCGCCGCGGAAAAGAGCGCGGGCATCACCGTGCAGGCGTGGCAGCGCACGCCCAGCGCGCAACTGCAACCCGCCCCACGCTGGCAGTGGCGCCTCTTCGTCGGCCGCAAGGGCGCCGACATGCGCGACTGGCGGCAGGTGCAGCCCATCAACCTGCAGATGAACCTGCACAGCGGCATCGGCTTGAACAAGATCGCCAACCTGAGCTACGACTTCGACGCCCCGAAACCGGGCTTTGGCGCGATGTATATGAAGCAGGACGCCGCGAAAACGGTGGTGCGCCTGCTGCGCGAGGACCAGGCGTTCTACCGCAACGCCTACAACTCCGTCACCTACTTCCGCGATCTGCTGGACATGCTGCGCGATGATTCCGGCATTCGCGTTCACCAGATGTCCTACAGCCTCTGGCGCGGTGCCCATGACGGCCTCAACACGCTGGTGAACGGTCTGGGCATCATGGGCGGCGGCGGTTTCGGCTACTGGCACGCCGGCCTGGAAGCCAGCCGCTCGCTCATCCGCATTGACCAGGTGCTGGCCTCCGACCAGGCCACGGAGACGGACAAAGCGCTGGCGCGGCAGGTAGCCGTGTTTTACGGCGCGGTGCTGTGGGACGATGACCACGCGCCGCTCTCCGTGCCCGCCGGGGTGAATCTGGGCACCGCCAATATGCCCATTCAGCAGCAGGGCTACCGCGACATGTATACGCTGTACCTGGAAAAACACCCGATGATGGCCGCCAAAGCCGCCGAGGTGCAGGCGCGCACGAAGGAAGGCGCTCGCCGCATGCTGCGCAACACCGTCAACGAGCATGGCGCGCACATGGGCTGCACCCACTACATCGGCGCGGCGATGGGGCCGCTGCTCTCCACCATTCAGCAGTTGAAGACCTACGACATTGTGGACCTGTTCAGGGAGGAGCCGCGACTGGCGAAATACGCCGAGTTCGAGATGCACTTCAGTTCGCCGGTGGACCCACGTTTCGGCAAGCGCGTGCGTCCCGCCATTGGCGATTCCTGCCCGGGCGAAACCACCGAGTTCCTCGGCCAACTTGCGACCGGCTTCGCCGACGTCAATCCCGATCTCTCGAAGCGGCTGATGGGCATGTGGCAGCAGAGCGGCAAGCCGCACTCCGACTTCCACGGCGCCACCACCTTTAAAATTGACGAGAGCCTGCCGGCGGAAGATCCCAAGCTGGGGTCGGCGCATTTCGAGGGTTGGTACTCCGTGCAGCGTTTCGGCTGGGGCACCCCCAACGAGACGGCCTCCTGGTTCGTGAACGGCGGCTTTTACAGCGACCACGCTTCCAACGATCTGGGCGAGGTGATCATCTATGCGCTGGGCGCGCCGCTCTCGCTGGACTTCGGCACCATGTATTCGCCGCATTCCCCCGGCGGCTTCGTGCACAGCGTGGTGCTGCCGGAGGCGAAGGTGGGCGACTGGAAGCAGAATCCGCCGGACATCACCGTTGGCCCGCGCTGGGGCAAGCCGAAGACGGTGGACGCGCAGGCGCGCGACCGCGAGGCGGTCTCCACCGCCAGCTTTACCATGGACGAGACGACCTGGACGCGCACGCTGAAGACCGCCATGCTGCGCGACGATCAGCCGGTCATCGGCATCACGGACTCCTTCACCACCGGCGACGGCAAAGTCTTCCTGTTGAACCTGATGAATAACGGCCCCATCGAGACGCCGCGGGGCGTGAAGAACGTCGGCGACGGTTTTGCCATTCCCGCCGGGGTGACGAAGCTGCGTTACACCGGCCAGCAGTTCGATAAGCACCCGGCGGGCGGCATTGACTGGGACCTGTATGTCATCACCGATGCGCCGCAGGAGGTGTTCATCGCGCAATACGCGCATAAGAACGTGAAGCCGGAGACGCAGTCCATCCTTCGCCTGAAAGGCACCGGTAAATTCCAGGTGCTCATCGTTCCCTACGCCAAGGGCACTCAGCCGGCGGTGACGGTGACCCAGCGGAACGGCGCCGTGATGGTGACGGCGGG
>JAKIYB010000077.1:6361-12318 GCA_022708765.1 Armatimonadota bacterium
ACCCTCGCTCCTCCTCTGAAATGAGAAGGGGATTGATGTAGGGAAAGGAAGCCGCATCTGTCATCGGCTCCGTTTCGCCCCCTCCCCGTTTAGGGGAGGGGGCGAAACGGAGCCTGCCCCGAAGAAACCGGGGAGGTCGCGCGTGACGGGCGCAAATCCGTATTTGAATGGTATTGGGAGTCTCGCTCTCCAGTGGACGCCCGACCATTTTCCCCATCCTGTGCTATACTGATAGTCCATACATTGATCTGCCAGGGAGTTCCTATGTTTTCCAGAATCCTCTGTCTGCTAGCAGTCCTTTGCCTGTTCACCGCCGCCATCGCGCAGGAGCGCGCGACGCTGGAGTTTTTCGACGTGCAGACGGCGGTGCTGGACCCGGTAGACTGGGACAAACCGCTGCCCACTGAGCTGTATTTCGACGCCATCCGCCCGCTGCTGGTGCGCTTCCCCGGCAGCGCGGAGAAGCTGGCCGCGAAGATGAAGGAAGGCTACCGGCTGGAAAAGGCGGAATTGGTGCTGGAGTGGACGAAGCAGGAAGGCGCCCGGCCTGAACGCGGCCGGCATGGTTGGGGCGCGGATGAGCTCTACACGAACAAGCCCGGCCAGTGGCACGTGCTGGCGCGCCCGCTGCGCAAACCCTGGAGCACCGACGACCCGAAGACGGCGCCCACCTTCAACGCCTACATCAATGGCACGGCGTTCTGGGGGCTGGGCGGCGGGCGCGCCGCCGGTGATCGGGGACCGGATACCTTCGGCCCCGTGCCGTTGTACCCCGCGCCGGCGCCACCGAAGCCTGTTGCGAAAGAACCGGGCCATGAAGACATTGTGGAGCCCCCGCCCGCCGTGCCCGATACCAGCATCGCCCGCCTGGATGTCACCAAAGTGCTGACTGATCCCGCCTACGGCAAGGAATTGGGCGAGCGCCTGCGCGCGCTGGAGGATTGCGGTTTCCAACTTCACAAGCAGGAAACCCGCGACATGAAATACCGCTCGTTCTATGCGTAC
The DNA here is from genome assembly GCA_022708765.1 of Armatimonadota bacterium. GTDB lineage: Bacteria > Armatimonadota > Hebobacteria > CAIYQO01 > CAIYQO01 > JAKIYB01. The sequence goes on from JAKIYB010000077.1 coordinate 7,367, forward strand.
GACTGGAGCGTGGGTATCGGTTACATGAAGATCTGGGTGAAGACACCCCGGCTGCAGGTGACGCTGGTGAAGGATACGAAAGCGCCGAAGCCGGGCGCGCTGCCGCCGGCGGCGGATATCGCCGTGCTGGCCGCGAAGGGCGTCACCGGCAAGCCGACCATCTACTACCCGGACGACCTGCCCCAGCGCGCGGCGAAACACCTGGCGCGGCCGGCCGGTATCCCCGATTGGCAGTGGCAGCGTATCCAGGAACTCTATGCGCTGGGCGGCGATCCGAGCGACGTGGATCTCTACCTGGGCCGCGGGTATAATTTTAACACCCTCTTCAAGGGCACGAAGGATAATTACCTCGCCTCCATGCAAAAGTTGCTGCGCATGGCGCCGCGCACCTGGCACGGCCACCAGACTTCCGACTTCGCCATTCTCGCCTACGCCTACCGCGACCTGCTGCCGCCGGCGGTGGTGGATCACCTGCGCATCTACTGGGATGCCTGGCTGCACCCGGAGGTGGCGAACCGTAACGATATCGGCGGCGGCAATCAGCGCGGGGGGCCGAGCTACTTCCGCGGGTATTCCAGCGGCGGCGGCACGATGAATTTCGGCCATAACGCCACCATGGGCACCTTCATCGCCGGGCAGTTTTTAGAAGCGCCCAACCTGCTGAAAGACGCCCGCGGTGGCATGGACAACATCGCCCGCCAGTATGTCTTCGGCACCGGCGCCCACCAGGAAATCGGCGACACCTATTACCATGCCCTTACACTGGCGGCCGCCGGCGCGGTGGCGAAGTGGGCGGAAGACCCCTTCGACCGCCTGCGCGCGCGCATCTGGCGCGACCGCCTTACCGAGCCGCTGATGTCCATGTATCACGCCGGTCTGCGTCACACCACCCACCCGATGGGCCGGGGCGGCTACTACAAGCATGTCTTCTGCCAGGATGGCCCCACCCACGTGCTGCACACCTTTTCACCCAGCGGCGTGCTGATGCACCTGGAGGATCTGAAGCCGGAACGCAAAGGCACTCCGGCCACCTGGGGCAAAGCGCATGGCCTCGATGTCTTCGGCGACGAAGGACCGCCGCTGCGCATCGCCATGCTGTCACCGTGGACCGAGCAAAATCTAGCGGAACCGTATGGCGCGGTGACGGACAAGAAGCCGCTGCCTGCCCGCATCTTCGCGCTGGACTACTCGCCCGGCTGCCGGGGTGGCGGCTGGCACGTTAACTTCCTGGGCAACCACTACGCGCTGGCCTCGCGCGATAACGCCAACCACGACTACGGCGTCACCTCGGTAGTGGGCAACTGGCGCAAAACGCCGGCGCAAGTCAAGCGGCTGGACGAGTGCGGCACGCTCATCATGGGCTTCGAGCGCAACGCCCGCTTCATGACGCCATCGAACAGCACCGCCGAGTTCGGCATCGTGCAGCGCGACGGCAAGCTGGTGGCGTTGAAGGCCATCCCTTCGCCTGATCGCTTTGAGGATAAGAAAGTGCCCACGCTGGCGCTGCAGAGCACGGTGGCCGTCATTGACTTTGGCGATGTCGCGCGGCGCGAGATCTGGGTGAATGATAAGAAAATTACCGCGCTCTCAGGCGCGAAACCCGATCCGGGCGGCGACTGGCTAAAGCGCATGACCGCCGGCATGCCCATCAAGCAGGCGGAAATCCCCGATGATCCCGACGCGCTGGAAATCCCGCCCAATCCGGAGGCGCCGGTGGAAAACACCCCGACGAAGAGCGTGGCGGCGGCGAAAGACGGCGACATCATCTGCATTAAAGACGGCGTTTCCTACCTGGGCTTCATCCCCGTGGTGGTGAACCCGCTGGAGCGCAACCGCCAGGTGGAGATCAGCTACGAATATCCCACCCTCTTCATCCACGCCTTCCTGTATCGCGGGACGAAGGGGCTGGATATGAATCGCTACTACAACGCCGAGAAAAAAGCTACCGCTGGCTTCGTGATGGAGATGGCCGACGCGACTGAGTACCCCACCTTCGACGCCTTCCGCAAGCATATGCGCGAGGTGAAACTCGCCGTCGCCTGGAACGCCGAGAAGAAGCATGTCGAGGTGAACTACGCCAGCGGGAAAGACACGCTGGAGATGGTTTTCGACCCCGGCCGCTACCCGGCGGTGTCGCGCAAGGTGAACGGGCAGTGGCCCTATGTGCCGAAGGGCATCATGCGTGAGTCCTCCTGGGCCATTCAGGGCTCCACCGGGCGCATCGAGAAGAATGGCGCCGTGCTGGAATCGCAGCCCGGCCGCCACGCCTACCTGCAGTCGGCGCCCTGGGCGGACACCGTCGTCGCCTACAACCCGATGCCTGACCCGATGCCGTGGAAGCTCACCCTCCCCGGTGGTCAGGTGGTGCAGGCGAACGGCCAGCTTGGCCTTGCTCGCATCACCGCTCACCCGAAAGCCAACACGCTCTACGTGGAATACGCCTGGCGCCCCGGCCTGCAAACCGACGCCTCCGCCACCGTCCTCCATCTCACCGGTTACGCCAAGCCGCCAACCGTGATGGTGAACGATCAACCGGCGGGGGTGAAAGAGGTGACGGTGGAGGGAGTGAAGGGGTACGCGGTGGCGCTGCCGTAAGCTGGATACGAGCTGTCTTGGGAAGCGATGATTTGCCCCGAAGGGGCAGAGAGCCGTTAGCCACGGGTGAAGCGCCAGCGGAACCCGTGGGGTGGATGCAGAGAATGGGGAAGCCCTGAAGGGGCGACAGAACACGTGCTGTCGCCCCTTCAGGCCTCTGCATATAATTGATACTGATCCCACGGGTTCCGCTACGCTTCACCCGTGGCTAACGGCGTGCATCCCGTCGGGATTTGTATAACCTTCAACCTGTAACCTGCCTCCTTCCCGCGTTGACAGTCACTCCCGCAATCCGTATCCTTGGTGAGCAGTTCCGCGACAGGAGGCGATCCCATGCCCAGCGAGCATCAGCGTGACCTTGCGCTCATCGAGCGCATCTTGGAAGACACCCCGGCCATTGACCGCGCATATATGGCGCCGAAGGAGGAGTTCCTGGAGCGCGTGGAGCGGGTGAACGTAGCGCTGGCGGCGGCCGGGCACGCGGTGGGCATCGTGTTCTCCGACGAGCATTATCGCGGTGATGTGCCGTATCTGGGCGGGAATACAAACCTCTCCATCGAGCAGGTGGCGGGGGTGGTGGGGCCGTCGGGGTTCCATATCGTCGCCGGGCTGGAGGGCGGGTACGTCGCCGAGCAGCTCGTTTACCGCTCCGGTGCGCGCGTTCACAAAGCGGAACTGCTGCAGCTTGCCGACGAGCAGTACCCCATCCAGGCGGAACGGCTGGAGGATATCATCGAGGCCGCGGCGGGACGGTGGATCACGTGGCGCTGCTCACCCCGCGCCAGGTCATCCCCGCCGGCATCGTCGAGTACCTGGAAAACCTATTCGGCAAAGAGGGCGTGGTGGACGCCCAGGAGCTCTACTATACGGTCAAGTACGAGAAGAGCGACATCGAGATGCGCCTCATCGCCGATGCCTGCGTCATCGCCGACGCCATGATGCGCGCCATGCTCGCCGTGCTGCGCCCTGGCCGGCTGGAGACCGAGTTGGCGGCGTGGGCGCAGTTCGTGGGCCGCATGCTCGGCTCCGAGTCCGATGGGTTCAAAATCATCGTCGGCGCCAACGAGGCGAACCGCACGCTCATCGGCCCCGCGCTTAACCGTCCCATTCAGGAGGGCGACTGGGTGCATCTGGGCGTCGCCCCGCAGCGCGACGGCCTCACCTCCTGCGTTCGCCGCTCGGTCATCGCCGTGGACGACCCGTCCAAAGTCACCACCGAGCAGAAGTATTGGCTCGACATGGTCGAAGGCGCCTACGCGGTGGGCGAGGCGTGGTATCGCAAAGTCGCCGTCGAGGGCCTACCCGCGCGCCTGCAGGAGCAGGCGCTGGTGGATTATTTCGCCGGCAAGGCGGCGGAAGTCTCCGCGCGCATCGGCAAGCCGGTGGACCTTGCCCGGCAGAAACCCTACACCGGCACCCACAATGCCGGCTACACGGAATGCCAGGAGTTCTACGGCGCCATCACCCTGGACAGCCATGAGCCGCTGGGCCATCAGATCGTCACCATGCTGGACGTCGCCCTGCGCGGCGTGGGCGATTACTGGGACGACATTGTCCTCCCCGGCTTCGACTACGCTCTGGTGGAAAATACCCTTGGCAAATACGGCCCGCGCGTGGAAGTCTTGACGAAAGTGCCGGTGAACGTGCAGGCGCTGGTCGGACGGGCGTAGTGTGCATTGCGCACAACGAAAGCCGACTGCCGTCGTCAAACAGAATGTGCATTCTCCTGGAGTTGCAAAGGTGCCCTTGATACAGTGAAGAAAGCGCGCTGAAGCTCTTTGATATGTGAATAGCGCTATGCTCGGTACCCGGTTGGCCTGCTCGAACCGGTGCGTCCCTGCGGAGGGACGCCTGGCCTCGCAGGGGGTACTTCAGTGCCCGCATTGCCCACCATAGCGCTATGCATTTGTCAAAGAGCTTCAGCGTGCTTGGCGTGTTCACCACCTCCTTCAGGGGGTGGCGTCGGGAGGTTCCCATGCGTGTCACCTTTATCGTCCTCGCCATGCTTGGTCTGTGCGCCGCGGCTTTCGCCGCCGACCTGCTCGACCCGAAGACCGCCGGCGCCGGCGGCGGCCCGCTGTCCATCCTCTTCATTAGCGAAGAGCCACAGGTGGACGCGCAATACGCGAAAGAGCTGGCGGACGCCGGATTCCAGATCACCGGCGTCAGTTACTTCACGCCGATGACGCCGGCGTTTTTAAAGAAGTTCAACCTCTTCGTCATAGACCGCCTGCCCATCTCCAACGAGCAGAACAACATCTTCGGCCAGCGCATGCTGCAGTACTGGGCGAACATGGCCATCATCCGTAAATACGTGGAGGACGGCGCGGGCCTGCTGGTCTATTCGAATCTGGCGG
>JAKIYB010000078.1:0-3720 GCA_022708765.1 Armatimonadota bacterium
GGCGCGGCAGCTCTGGCGCACGGCGCGGTCGAGGACTTCGTCCGGGGTGCCGCTGTTGGTCACCAGCATCGGGGTGACGCCCCAGAGCAGCGGAAGCTGAGTACAGGTTTCCGGGTTGCTGGTGACGGCGAGGATGGGCTGGTGGGGGCGGTTCTTCGACACCAGCGCGGCAGTGTGGCCGTGGATGGTGCTGGCGATGATGGCTGCTGCCCCCAGGTGATGGGCCATATCCACCGAGTCGGCGGCGATGGCGGCGTCGGACTCCGCGCAGATGCGCGCCATGACGGACGCCGTGCGGGCTGGAAAGCGCCCGACGGCCGTCTCGCCCGAGAGCATCACCGCGTCGGTGCCGTCAAGGATGGCGTTCGCCACATCGGTCACCTCGGCGCGGGTGGGGCGCGGGTTGCGGATCATCGAGTCGAGCATCTGCGTGGCGGTGATGACCGGCTTGCCGGCGTGGTTGGCGGCTTTGATAATCTGCTTCTGCAGCAGCGGGATGCGCTCCAGCGACACCTCCACCCCCAAATCGCCGCGCGCCACCATTACGCCGTCATAGGCATCAATGATCTCCTCCAGGTTTGCCACCGCCTCGTGTTTTTCAATTTTCGCGATCACCGGACGGTGGATGCCCATCTCGTCCATCAGCGCGCGCAATGGATCCACGTCGGCGGCGGTGCGCACGAAGGACATGGCGATCCAGTCCACGCCCTCGCGCAGCCCCAGGCGCGCGTCCTCCAGGTCCTTTTCGGTGAGCGCGGGAATGGGCAGCGATTCCCCGGGGAGATTGATGCCCTTGTGATTGCCCAGCGGGCCGCTGACCAGCGCGCGGCAGACGACGTCCGTCTCGCTGACGCTGACCACTTCGGCTTCCAGGTTGCCGTCGTCGAAAAGGATGCGCGAGCCGGGCTTGACGTATCGGGGCAGTTCGTCAAAGCCCATCGGCGCCTCGCCGGGCGCGGGTGCGCGGTTGGTCAGGGTGAATTCTTTCCCCGCTTCCAGCATGAGGGGCTGCGCCATATCGCCCGTGCGGATTTTTGGCCCGGACAGATCATACAAAACGGAGAGCGGAATGCCCGTCTCCGCGCTGACGCGGCGCACCAGCGCGATCCGTTCAGCATGCTCCTCCGGCGTGCCATGCGAGCAGTTGACGCGCGCGACGCGCATCCCCGCGCGCACCATCGCCGTGAGCACCGCCGGCCCTTCCGACGCCGGCCCGAGAGTACAGACGATTTTCGTACGTGGCATATCGCAGATATTCGGGAAGCGAGCAGGGGATTCCTGCCGGGCGTTGGGATGGTATAATAAGTAAGCGGTTCAAACCGTCCTGTTCGTAGTCAGGCACGCAGCGGAGCGGAGTGTCGTCTGACTCTGCAATCGGTAACAATCCCTAGAAGCGAACGGCACTCCGCTCCGCTGCGTGCCTGACTACGAACGCTTGCTGGCGAAAGCTGTTTTTTATGAAATCACGCACCGAATACGACCTCCTCGGCGGCCGCGAGGTGCCGACCGAGGCCTATTACGGCATCCACGCGCTGCGGGCGGCGGAGAATTTCCCGCTGCTTGGCCGGCCGCTGCATCCGGCGCTTCTCACCGCGTTGGCGCAGGTGAAAGCGGCCTGCGCGCGGGCGAACCTGCGTGCCGGACGGCTGCCGGAGGACAAGGCCCACGCCATCATCCAGGCGGCGGAGGAGATCGCCGCCGGAGCGCTGCGCGACCAGTTTATCGTGGATGCCTTGCAGGGCGGCGCCGGCACCAGCGCCAACATGAATATGAACGAGGTGATTGCCAACCGCGCGCTGGAACTTCTCGGCGCGGCGAAAGGCGATTATCAGGTGCTCGACCCGCTGGACGACGTGAACCGCGAGCAGTCCACCAATGACGTCTTCCCCACCGCCGTGCGCGTGGCAGCCTTGCGCCTGCTGTTGCCGCTCATCGAGACGGTGGCGGCGCTGCAGGGGGCGTTACAGGAGAAGGAGCAGCAGTACGCCGCCACGCTGGCGCTGGGCCGCACGGAAATGCAGGACGCGGTGCCTATCACCGCCGGCCAGCGCTTCGCCGCCTGGGCGCAGGCGGTGCAGCGCGACTGGTGGCGCCTGCACGTGGTGGAGGAAAAACTGCGCCAGGTGAACCTGGGCGGCACCGCGGTGGGCACCGGTCTTAACGCCGACCGTAAGTATATTTACATGGTGGTGGACTACCTGCGGCAGGCGACGGGCTTGAACCTGGCTCGCGCCGAGAACCTGATTGACCTGACGCAGAATGCCGATGTCTTCGTAGAAGTGAGCGGTCTGCTGAAGACCGCCGCCGTGACGCTGGCGAAAATCGCCGGCGACCTGCGCCTGCTTTCCGCCGGCCCGCGCGGCGGCATCGCGGAAATCCAACTCCCCGAGCGGCAGGCGGGTTCCTCCATCATGCCCGGCAAGGTGAATCCCGTCATCCCCGAAGCGGTGACGCAGGCGGCTTACCAGGTGATGGCGAACGACCAGGCGATTACCCTCGCGGCCCATGCGGGGCAACTCGAATTGAATGCCTTCCTGCCGCTCATCGCTCACAACCTGCTGGAATCGCTCGATCTGCTGAATGGCGCGGTGAGTATCCTCATCGAGCACTGCCTGCGCGACCTGACGGTGGATGAGACGCGGGCGCGCGAATGGTTGGACCGCAGCTTCGCGCTGGCCACCGCCGTCACACCGTATCTCGGATACCACGCCGCCTCGGAAGTTGCCCGCGACGCGTGTGAGCGCGGCGTCACCGTCCGCGAAGTATTATTGGAACGCGGTTTTTTCACCATCGAAGAACTCGGCGCCATTACCTCCGCCTACGAGCTGACGACTCCAGGCATTGCCGGCGAGAAGAGCATCAGGCGCCAGGCCGAACCGGAACAGACGGAGTAAGCCGGCTTCCTCACGCAAGGGCGGCGGCTGCCGTATCGTGGATTTCAACGGGCGTGAGCAGGCGCTGAATCAACGCTCGCAGGTCGTCCAGCGATTCGCCTTTCCGATACCAGCCATCCGCGCCAGCCGCGTCGGCGACGGGCGCGACGTGCCAAGCGTTGCTCATCAGAATCGTGCGGACCGCCATGTCGCGCTGCCGGACTTCGCTGATCAGCAGAATGCCTTCTGGCTCTGGCAGATACCAGTCGGTGAGCAGCAGCGCCACCGGCTCTCGCTCCAGCACTCCCCGTGCCGCCGCCGCGTCTCCCACTGCCCGCACCGCGAATCCCATCATTCGCAGCATCAACAGATACATCTCTCGCTGATCCGTATAATCTTCAACCAGTAGTACTGTGTGTGTCGTCATTCCATCAAGGAAGTGTAGTGCAGACGAACATTTCTCTTTGTCGGATTATTCTGACAAACAGCGCTTTTTCAGGGAAGCAACCCCACGAACAGCCGGCTGTCGGTATCCACCAGCGGGTCCACCTCCTCGATGGCCGCCGCATGGGCGAAGACGGGACCGGGATGCGCGGCACGCATGGCGCGGGAGAGGACGGTGAAGCCGCGTGGGCCGCTCGCTTCACGCAGACCGTAAGCCTGCCGCGACGTCTCTTCGAGGACCGCCGCCAGCCTTTCTCGCGTACCGGGTACCAGAGCGAGGTGTTCTGCCCTCGTCAATCCCTCGCGGTAACCATGGCGGATTAACATCGTCGCTCCCCGGCTGTCCGTCACCGAGCCGATGGGGCCGAGTAGCCGCTGCAGCACGGCGATGCTGCCGCGGGCG
>JAKIYB010000078.1:3730-12277 GCA_022708765.1 Armatimonadota bacterium
CTGCCAGCCGCTCACTCACCGCCTGGGCATACAGTTGCCAAACCGCCGGATCATCGCAATCCGGAACTGGCGGTAATGCCAATGTTTCGCCGAAAAACGGGCTTTGTGACGCGCCACTCTTCCGTGAAACCGTCAATCCCAGCGCGGTCAACCGCTCGGTAGCGGTAATGGCTGCCTCTGCCCCCTCACGCGTCAGCAACTCCGCCAGCGCCTCGGTCAGCGTCACGCGGGTGACGTAGCCTTCGGGCGCCGCGACACGGTGGCCGAGGATGGTCGCGATCTCTGTCTGCCCCGCCGCTGTCAGGCTTAACTGCGCCAGTCCGAGCATCGCCTGATGATAGGGGCACAGCCAGCGAATGAGGCTCGGGTTCCGTCGCAGGTGGGCAGCTACCGTCAATTTTTCCCCGGCTTCGCGCTGTCCTTCATTAGTGACAGGCAGGAATACCGCCGCCTGGTCACCGTCGAAGTCGGCATTCAGCAGCATGCAGGCAAGGATGGGCAGGCGGATAGCCCGTCCAGGTACGTACACCGGACGGAACGCAAGCAGCGAGGTTGGGAGCACGCTGGGTGCGCGGTTGAGAATGATCCACGAGCGCGCCATCACCGCGTCTAGGCTTTCGCCCCGCGCCACCGGACGAAACAGCGCCTCCGCAATCTCCTCGGGCACCCCCAGGTGTTTTACCGACAGGTCATGCGACGGCGCGAGCACCGTGCGGGCGCCGAATAGGTTCAGCGCAAACGGACGCAGTTCTTTCGGTGTGATCAACTGGTCGGCATATCTCCGCACCGCCGCCGCCAGTCGCGCATGGACCTGCCGCACCAGGCTATCCGGTGCGCCTTTTTCGCGCAGGCGTGCCAGGCGGGCATTCGCGTCGGCGACCTCCGTCCATCCCGACACACCGGTAATTTCCCCGATAGCGGTCAGTTCCCGTTCACTTGACCAGGGGTGCGGCATCGGCAAGGCCAACGGCATACCATCGCCGGGAGAGAAGCGGAAGGCCACCCGGTCGCCGGTGAACTCGGCAACAATGCCTACCGCCGCCAGTCGCTGCTGTAACATGGTAAAACGCGGCGACGGTGGCGGTGCTTGCCGCACCGTACCGGCGGCAACGCGCTCTGCCAGCGTCACGGAATCCAGCCGCTCGATGGACCGGGTGTTGAACGTCTCCAGGATCGTCTGCCACGCGCCGATATCGCGCAGTGCCAGGTACTCCAACTCGCCCTGCGACGCGGCGCGTTCGCTGGCACGGACGGCCGTGCGCAGCTTGTCGGAAGCCGTATGCACCGTTCGCCCCCAGTACACCCACCCGACGCAAGCACGGCATGACAGCGGCGCGCTATCGAGCGTCAGCGTCTCCAGCCCGTCCTCCGGCAAGCCCGCCGCTGCCAGCCGCGCGCGCAGTTCCGCTGTGGACGGCGCGCCGTATGGCGGCACGATCGCCGGCTGGCCCTCGGCCATGGCGATGCGGCTCATGATCGCTTCGCGCGCCATCCCCAACGCTTGCCGTGAGAGGACGCCGGCAGCGCTGAAAACCAGTTCGACGGGTGTGCCGTCCGGCAGGCGCGGCATTTCGGTATCCGGGGCGATACGGCTGATGACGCCTTTGAGGCCATGGCGATTGCTCCACTTATCACCCGCCTCCACCGGTATCGCATACTGCAGGCGCGCGGCACAGGATTCGCTGATGAGGATCGCGTCCTCGTAAGTTTCCGAGTCGCCGGCGATTATCGCGGTGAGCAGATTGTAGCCGCACCAGATGCCGGGGATATCCGGCTCGTTGCCTGTGCGTACCAGCGCCGGTTCGGGTGCCAGCGGGGGGAGCCACTGCCGCTGCATATTCGTCGCAAAGATTACATGATTCGGCTCGTTGTGTTCCAGGAAAGGCAGCATGGATGCGGATGGTCCCAGCAACTCTTTCGCATCTTCAATGACGATGCGGCTATCGCGAATAACCGCGCCGGCTGCCAGACTGAAGACGCGTCCCAGATTCGGTCCTTCCGGCGTCTCGAAGGGGCAGACACGGCCGAGTTGCTCGGGTGAAAAGACGCCTTGCCGTTCGGGCACGATAATTCGCCGCTGATGGGTGATCATCGCCAGGCGGTTCGTGATGTCCAGCCACTGTCCGGTTTTGTAGATGTCGAACGGATCATAGTTGACCGTGGGATTGATCACTTCATCCACCCATTCTTCCAGCGGCAGCACCGCGCGGATAAGCGCGGCATCCCAGGGCAGGTTGGCGGCGATCTCCCCCAGCCGCGCATCCACGACGGCGGTAAGCTGCTCGCCCACACAGGTGATATCCGCCGTCGCCAGATCCTCGGATGATGCCAGCGGCACCACAATCCAGGGGTGCTCGAAGCGGTGAAAGAGGCCGTCGACATCCGCGCGTAGCAGTGTGTAGGTGGTTTCGGCATCCGCCAGCGTCACGGTAATGTGGGTGGACCGCTCCTCGTCGGCGACTCGGTAGCCGGTCAGCGGCAGTCGTGCTCCCAGCAGCGCCGGCAGGCGCTCGTGGGTGAAGCGGTCAAACGACTCTCGGTGCCAGAACGCGGGTGGAATCTGCATCACTCCTCCTCCATTCCCAGGTCGCGCCACGCGTCGCGAAGCGTCTTACGCGCGTAGTGTAGGCGGGATTTGACGGTGCCATCCGGTATACCGAGGCGCATAGCGATTTCGCCGATCTCCATCCCTGCCTCGTGTGCCAGCCGCACCACCGCCCGCTTGTCATCGGGGAGGGCGGCAATGAGTCCGCGCAGCAGGCGTACCTGCTCCTCGCGTAGGCAGCAGTCCTCCGGTCCCAGCGCTGCCGCGTCCATGAGCCATCCCGGGGGTGTGGCGTCATCCTCCGCGTCACCGGGATGCATCGGCACCTCCAGTGGCACTTCTCGCCGTCGGCGCCGTGTTCGCAGGCTGTTCAGCGCCAGATTGGTGGCGATGCGCAGCAGCCACCCCGTGCAGCCGCCGCGCCCGTCCGACTGGTCGGCGCGTGTCCACACGCGCAGGAAGGTTTCCTGCGTCAGGTCGTCCGCGACATCGCCGTCGCGCACAATCCGCAGCAGGTGTCGTCGGACCGCCGCGCGATGACGCGCGAGGAATACCTCGAACGCTTCCGCATCGTGCCAGCCGATTCGCCCCAGCAGTTGTGCGTCAGACAGCCCCATCTTCGCCCTCTACCGAAGATGACACCAGTGATGCCATCCGGGTTCACGCTCTTTCGGTATTGCGTGACAGGCGAGAATTTCCTCCTTGTGTCGAAAACAGCGGGCGCAAACCACCAGCGCATGGCTACAATCGGATGACACTACCAACAAGGAGGACAACATGGCCTACTATTTCCGCGTGTTCTGCACCGAGGGGGAACCGCCGGCGCTGACGGATGTGCTGAAATGGGTGAGTGACCGGGGCGTGACGCTGCGCACAGAGCCGGCGGGCATCACTGCCTGGAGCAGCGCACCGGTGAAGCTGATCTACGAGGAAGGGCGCGCGCCATTTCTCGCCGACGTGGACCTGAATAACGGCCCCGACTCGCTGGCGGCGCAGGAAATTGACGAATTCCTCGACATGGTACGCGAAATCAACAGATTCCCGCGCAAGCGCGAACGCGTAGCCGAACACCTGGAGAAAACGCGCTTTATCGTCGCCTGCCAGATACCCGTGGAAGACTTCACCGATGCCGGCTTCCACGCCATTGACGTCTTCATGGCATACTTCGTGGTGCATCACAACGGCATGGTGCAGGCCGATGGTCAGGGCTTCTACGAAGACGGGAAAATTTCTATCGAGTTGGCGGCTTGACGCGGGTTGCCACGCGCATGACGGGAGCGGAAAACGACGTTTCGCATAGCAGGATTTCGCCTCCTTGTCGCGAATCCTACCCTCACACATCTTGCGAGGGTAGGTATTACCGATGGAATATGATCTCTTCGCGGAGAACGCGGGGCAGGATGAGGGCATCGCCTCAGCGTTCGCGTTCATCAGCCGGCCGGGGTATGCCGAGGTGCGCTTTGAGGGGGAGAAGATCCTCTCCTTCGTGCAGGAGCACCTGATTCTCCGCCAGTTCGTGATGGGCGAGGCGCGGCTGCGGCCTGGCGGGGCGATGGAGATCGTCTGCTTCATGCCCTCCTGCTTCTTCGGCCCGAAACTGCTGCGCGCGGCGGTGAAGCAGACGAATATCGGCGAGGCGTTCATCGAACTGACCATCACGCCGGAGAAAGTGGATGGCGACCTGCGGGAGTTCGTAGAGGAGAAGCGGGTTGTGCTCATCGAGTATCTGCCAGCGTCCACCCGCTTCCGTTACACCATCACCGCCAACCTGCAGATCAAACAGGACGTGCGCGGCGGCGAAGGGCTCTACATCACCGGCATGCCGCAGTGGGGTGACGACGACTACGCGGTGGTCGAGTTCGACGACCCGCTGCTCTCCGGCGGCGTCGGCCCACAGGTGCCGATGACGCAGGATTGGACCGGCCTGCCGGAACCGATCCTCGGCGAACACAATTTCACGACCCTCTGGGAGAAACGCTTCCTGGCGGTGACGCTGGACACCAAAGAGCGCGGCCTGCGCCGGCTGACCTTCAACCGCGTGGTGAACGGCGTGCAGCGGTTTTTCAACCGCTACATACTGGTGACGAAACCGGGCACGCCATATTTCTATCACAAGACGGACGGCACCGCGTTGAAGATGACCCCGCAGTTCGGCTTCCCCTGCGGCCACCACATTTGCGAGTGGGGATTTGACATGCACTTCTACGCCATGCTCCCCAAAGCCGGCGCCGACCTGCCCTTCAAGAAAGGCCAGCGCGTCGTGCTTGGCTACACGCTGGAGGACGTGGAGGAGAGCGAAATCCCGGCGGCTTACGCGAATGCGACGGAAGCGGAGATCGAGGCGGACGAGCGCCCGCTGTGCGATCTGCCCATCTACGAGGAGCCGGCCTGCGGCTTCACCGCGTCGGCGATGGACCATCCCGACGCTTATTGCTGGCGCCTCACCGGTCAGGGCGCGTGGAACCGCACCGGCGGCAAAGAGCCGAAGACCGGCGCGTTGGAAATCCATCACGGCGCCGAGGGCGGTGAATCCACCTGGCTCTTCAACTACTTCGGCCCTTCCTACGCGGCCAACCCCATCCCGCCGTTCAGCCGCCACCGCCTCGCCGCCTGGGTGAAGGCCGATGAGCTGGACAAGGTGACCCTCACCTTCACCCTCGACGCACACCAGGGGCCGGCGATGTATTCGCCGCGCGTGCCGGTGGTCTCCATCGCGACGGCGGAGCAGATCGTCACCCGCGACGGTGCGTGGGCGCTCATCGAATTCGAGAGCCAGCCCTCCGGCACGTATACGCTGGCGGGCCGCATCGCTTTCACCTACACGGGGAAAGGGTCGGCGAGTATGAGTGGGTTGGAGGTGGAGCGGCTGTAGGAAAATGGGGACAGCAACGAATTTCCTGTCCATCAACGTCTTTCCAAATTATCTACTCGAGGAAATTCGTTGCTGTCCCCATTTTTACAGTCTGTGCATGGCGTGTGTGAGATAAGAATTCTGCGTTGACAGGGCACAATTCTATTATCGGTGGGATTCGCCACGGTCAGAACCACCGACCCCCCCACGGCATGCGCAGGCGGCTGATGGCGGCGGCGGCAATGACGCCGGCGATGATCAGGGTGACCACATCAGCGCAGGGGGTGATGAAAAGGAGCGGGTTCACTGCGGGGGGCGGCGTGCCGGGGGGCAGCGAGCGCAGAAAAAGCTGGCAGCGCACGATAGCCTCTCCCGCCATCGCCGCCAGCCCACCGAGCACCAGCGAGATGCCGGCAAGGATGTCTATAAACAGTCCGACTTTGCGTCCGGACGCCTTCAGCAGCAGCGTGCCGATGAACCGCCCATAGGGAATGGCGAGGATGATACCCCAGAAGCCAAGCATGCCCAGCACCCCGGCGCCCAGGGCGCCGGCCGCCAGCCCCACCAGCCCCGCCGCGAGCGCGCGAGGCGCGGAGGGCGGGCTGTAGGCGCCGCCACGCTGCGTGCCGCAGTCGCGGCACTTATAGCCCACCGCCGTCTCCACCGCGCAGCGATCGCAAATGGGGGTACTGCATGCGGCGCAGCGCACGTAGGTGGTCACCTTCGGATGTTTCGCGCAGGTTGGGGCGGTCTCGTTCATGGCGGGCTCCCGATAATCGTCATCAATACCATCGTAATCGAAAATCCTCCGGTTGAAAAGGGACCTGGCGCTCCTCCACCTCGCATGACGGACAGGTGTATTTTGCTCGGATTTGTAGTATTATGGAGCCATGATGGTGACGGTCACCCAGCGCCAGCATCTATGGCATGCGGCGTTGGTCTGGATAGTGGTGGGGATTTTCCTCTGCGCGCGGGGGCTGCTGTGGCTGCTGGCTGATCCCCGCTATCATCCGTGGTTGGGCGTGCTGCTTCCGCTGGCGGCGCTCATCGGTTTGGTAAAAGGCGGTACGCTGCTGGCGCGCGCGGCACGACGCATCAGCGCGCGTATCGGGCTCTTACCAGAGCGCACGCCTATCTGGCGTCTTTACAGTCGCTCCACCTATTTGATAATCCTCGGCATGATGACGCTGGGCCTGGCCTGCCGCTGGGCGGGGGCACACTGGCACTTCATCGGCACCGTCGGTTTCCTGTATATCGCCGTCGGAGTGTCGCTGATCTCCGGCAGCCGCGCGTACTGGAGCGCGAGCGATTAAATTTTCGCCATGAAGCGCCGCACCCTGTCCGCCAGTCCGCGCGGCGTGGTGCGCGCGTCTTCCACACGGGTAAGGATCTGCGCGAGGATGATGGGGAGCGCCTGCGCGTCCCGCGGTAAACCCTGGCGCTGGCGGATGCGATCCAGCAGCACCACCAGCATGCGCTTGCGCGCCGGATTCTGCCGCAGCGACATCTGCAGCGCCCGCAACGCCAGGTCTTCAGGGGTATCGCCCGGCAGTGGTTTCAACGTCCGATAAACGACGGCCACGCCGTTCAACAGGGCATTTTCTTTCTTCAGGCTCCAGGTTTCCGGGGTGACGCTTTTCAGCGCGGTTTCCCGCGCGTCGCGAGCAATTTCCGTAACTGATGACATCCTGCACTCCTTCATGGAGTCTCCGGGTGCGGGGCGAGGTCGTCGCGCCCATGACCGTATGAGACTGTAAAGTTAACTGTGATACCGTGCGTACAAAACGACCGCTGCGCATTATACCAGAATCGGCGCGGTAACGTCGCGCGTATTGCAGCGCGAGTCATCAAGAAAATGTCATGATCCGCGAGATGGTCAGCGTTCCGCATTCCACTGGCCGTGCAGCGCTTCGATGCCGGCAACGACATCAGCGTCGAGGGGCGCGGTATCCACGCTCAGGAAGGCCTGCAAGTTCTCCGGGCTGCCGGTGCTGCCGATGGTGGTGCACACCGTGGGCAGGCTCAGCGGGAAGCGGACGCAGAACTCCAGCCGGTCGGCGCAGCCGGACTGCCGGTAGAGCGGCTCCAGCGCGGCGCGGCGGGGATGGTCGGCGTTCTTCAGATAGTTGGCGCCGTCGCGGCCGCCGAAGGTGCGCATGGCGAGGATGGGCGTGCCGTCGGCGACGAGTTGCGCGTAGGCGGCATTGCTCAGCTCGCGCTCCATGACGTTCAGGTAGAAGATGTAGCCGTCGAAAATATGGGCAGCCACCGCCTCCCGCACGGCGGCGGAGTAGGGGAAGATGACATCCATGATGTAGCTGCCGATGACGCCGCGCGTCCGCATTTCCGCGAGGGCTTCCGCCAGTGCTTCCTTCTCCTCGCAGAGCGGGTAGCCGCACACCTGTCCGATAGCAATGCGCTCCAATCCGGTGCGGCGCAGGCAATCGGCCACCGAATCATGGAACCCTTGCACGGTAATGCCGTCTATCTTCACGATGCACGGCGGCATGTGGGCGAGGTCTTCGGCAAAAGCCTGCTTCAGCACCGCGTAGACGCCGCCGCCGTAATCCGCCACGTGGAACCATACCCCGGCGTCCATCGCCGCGCGCGCGATGCGCACGCACGCGAGATTGGACGGATCGGTGATGCCCCCCGTGCCCATGGTGCGCGGGGTGAGGGTGGGAAGAGAACCGGCGAAAGATGGCATGGGAACGCTCCTGTGTATGACATTGCCCTGTCATACCCTGTTTTCGCGGTAACGTCAAGTGCTACGGCGCCGACGGCGGCGTCTCCGTCCGCCGTTCCACCGAGATGGTACACTCGGTGAGCAGCGCCGCGGCCGCGCCCACCGCCGCCAGCATGGGCGCCAGCGCCACGCCGATGACCCCCACCGTCAACGGCAGCATCAGCACGGTGACGCCTTTGTTGTCCTTGATGGTGATGGAGCGCACGTTGCCTTCGTGCAGCAGCTTCTTCACCTGCTGCAGCAGTTGCTCGCCCGTCACGCGGAATTCCTCGCGAATATCGTCAGTCATCATTTGCCTCCTGCCGCAATCATACCCGTTGGCAAGAGAAGGTAGTGGTTGGTTTTCGTCAATATCGCATCCGGTTCGCGTTAACCTCTCCTCCCCGGCCCTCCTCCCCTCCAGGG
>JAKIYB010000079.1:0-4979 GCA_022708765.1 Armatimonadota bacterium
AGTGGACGACCTGGGTGGCGGCGGTCAGGTTGAGGCCGGTGCCGCCCGCCTTGAGGCTGATGAGGAAGAAGGGGATGGTCTCATCGGTTTGGAAGCGGTCCACCAACTCCTGCCGGCGCTGGGTTTTGCCGTCCAAGTACAGGTATGGCCACTCGCGCGCGTCAAGTGACGCGCGCAGCAGGCTCAGCATGCTGGTGAATTGCGAGAAGACGAGCGCCTTGTGTCCTTCCTCGCGCAGTACCTCCATCGCCTCGATAATTGCCTCGAATTTCGACGACGCGCCTTTGAAACTCTTATCCACCAGCCGGGGGTCATTTGCCAATTGCCGCAGGCGGAGCAGGCCTTCCAGCACCTTGAAGCGCGCGGTCTGCATGCCGCCCGAGTCAATGAGACCGAGCAATTCCGCGCGGTAGCGATCGCGGGTGCGCTGATAGAGCTTGCGCTGCGACGCAGACATTTCGCAGTAGATGAGCCGCTCGGTGCGCGGGGGCAGCTCCGGGGCTACCTGTTCCTTCGTGCGGCGCAGGATGAATGGGTGGATCAGCGCACGCAGGGCATTCGCGGCGGCTTCGTCCTGGCCGCGCTGGATGGGGGTGGCGAACTGCTCGCGGAAGGTATCCTGCGAACCAAGCTGGCCGGGGTTGAGGAAAGCGAAGAGCGACCAGAGCTCTTCCGTCGAATTCTCCACCGGCGTGCCAGTAAGGGCGAGACGGTGATCGGCGACGAGCATGCGCGCCGCGCGGGCGGTTTGCGATGCCGGATTTTTCATCGCCTGCGCTTCGTCGAGGACGATGTAGTGGAAACAGTAGCGCCGGAACATTTCCAGATCGCGCAGCATCACGCCATAGGTGGTCAGTACCAGATGACAGCCGTCGAAGGAGGTGTGATCGTCGGCACGGTCACCGTCAGCGTGGATGACCACCTTCAGATCCGGGGTGAAGCGCGCTGCTTCCCGTGCCCAGTTTTCCAGCAGCGAGCGCGGCATGACGATGAGTGAGGCGGCACTGGCATGCTCTTCGGTGTAGAGCGACTGCAGGAAGACCAGCGCTTGCACGGTTTTGCCGATGCCCATGTCGTCCGCCAGGCAGCCGCCGAAGCCGTAGTCATGCAGGAAATGCAGCCAGTCGAAGCCCGCCTGCTGATAATGTCGCAGCTCTCCGCGGAAGGTCGCCGGCAGCGCTCGCATGGCGATGCCGGTAAAAGCGCGCAGTTGCTCCACACGCCGGGTATATTCTTCGTCCACCCGGGCGTCGGTATCGCGCAGCGTCAGTTCCAGCAGCATGGTCTGCGTTTTGGACAGCCGTACGCCGGTTTCCGTTTCCTGCCCCATGGCGAAGAGGTGGCGATAGCGCGCGATGAGCTCTTCCGGCAGCACCCCCAGCGAGCCGTCGGGGAGCTGCACGTAGCCCTGGCGTGCTTTAATGGCCTTGCGAATCGCCGCCAGTGACACCTCCAGGTCGCCATAGCTCACCACCGCCAGCACGTCGAACCAGTCTATGCCGGAGGAGACGGTGATTCGCACCTTCGGCTGGTTCCGGTTGACGCGGGCGCTCTTCAGCGCTTCTTCACCGAAGACGGCATACCCTTCGGCTTGCATGCGCGGCAGGTGGCGCAGCAGGAAATCCACCGGCGTCACTTTCGCGCGCAGCACGAAGCGCTCACCATCCCGCTTTAAACCAAATTCGCTCATGGAACGCCAGGCGGCTTCTTCGGCGTCGGTATGGCGGCGGATCGTCACCAATGCTTCGCGCTCCTCATCGTATTGCGTCGCGGTTGGCGGCCAGGCGGTTTCCAGCGGCAGCTCATATTCACCGTACGCATACGCAAGGTCCACGATGATGGAGTCGTTCTCCTCGCTGAGATACACCCGGTTTGTCGGCGGCACATCCAGTTCTTCGCACCGGCCAAAGGCATCGTCGGCAATCTCCACCCGATTGAGTAGCGCGGGCAAGTAGCGGGTAACGAAGGTTTTTTTTGCATCGGATGGGATGACGAGATCGCGGACGGACAGCAGGTTTTTCAGCAACGCGCCATCGCCGTCCAGCCGCAGCAGGCGATTTTCCAGCAGCACCCACAACGGATCAATACAGACGACGCGGGTATTCTCCGCCGACAGCGGCAGGATCGCGTCACCTTCCGAAACGGCGGGGAGGATGCGCAGCCCCGCGTCTCCGGATTCCAGATTGAGGCGCAGCGGGCGCGGCGCCGGGTCAACGTGGGTGATGGGCATTGCGCCGGGACGTCCATAATAGTCGCCGTCACCGCGGAAGAGCAACGCATCGGTCAACTGCGGTAGCGCGAAAGCGAGCGGGCTGGAGAGATGATACACGTTGGCCATGGCGACGACGCGCGCCAGGCTGGCAAGCTCCGACGAGGCATAGAGCAGATTCGCGGGCAGTTGCTGATAAGAGTTAACTTCTTTGATTTGATAATTGCTTGCCAGGTTGCTGATGGCCGCGCACAGCGCATCACGGTCCTCCAGCACCTCGGGCGTGAACAGCGACGTTGGCGCGGTATACGGGGCCAACCGCCAGGCGCCGTCATATTGCTCGCGAAGGCTAAAGAAGAGAAGCGTACGCGGCGCGGCGCGTTTCGCGGGTTTCGTATTGCCCAGCGCCTGCGTCAGTTGCGTCTCCCAGCGCGCCGCGGCTTCGGCGGCGCGCTGCTCAGGCGTTACCCGGGCGATGGCCTGTTCACGCAGGGCATGCACGGCGGCGGCGATATGCGGGCAGCGCGCGCCGGGATTCATACGGTTGGCGTGACAATTGCACACGAGGGACAAGCCGTTCAGGCGGCCATTTCCATTGGCGATACTGACGACGTAACGCTTGTCATCCGCCTCGCGCACATCCACGTTGGCATAATCATTGTCAACGTATTGGACGGTGACATAGCCGCCGCAATGCAGAGATATCCCCTGTTGCTCGGTGCCGTATGACGCGTATGCAAAGAGCGGTGACAAACGGTCGGTCTGGCGCAGCACCTCCAGCAATGGCACGCGCGAGGGGGTGGCCGGCGGTGGGGTGGAGGCCGTTCGTCGGGCGCGCAGTTCCGCCAATTTCTCCTCGATTTCTTCAATGGTCGCGTCACCGGACACGCGAATCGGTCCGGAGCCGGACACCGCACCGGCGGGCAGCGACGACTGCGTCTCGGTGACGAAGCGCAGCAACACGGCGACGATGTGCTTGCAGACCGTACCGTCGTAGGGGCAGTTGCAGTCCGCCTGAAGTTCACCATCCGCTTCGCACGCGTGAATGGTGTAATGGCCGCTGTTGCCGCGCACGGTGGCGGTGATGCGACCGTCGGCCGCCGCAAACTTCTTCACCATGCCCAGGCGGTAATAGTGGCTGCCGCGCTGGAAAATGGTGGGGGAATCGGCGATTTTTCGAATCTGGTCGGTGGTGAGTCCGCGCAGCACCGGGCCCCAACCACCGGGGGTACCCACACGCGGGGTGACCAGTTCCAAGTCCTCAACTGGCAGCGCCATCTCCGCCGGGTCAATGCCTTCGCGCCAGCAATGCTGTTCCAGGCGCGCATCAATGTGCCGGCGGGTGGCGGCATTCCAGGCGACCGTGCAGATGAATTCGTCGCGATTGATCTTCACCACCGTGCCCTGCCAGCCGCCGATTTCGATGCTGAGTACCGGCACGGCGACTCCCGGTTTTACCCGGACGACATCGTGCAGACGAATTTTACCCGCTGAATTTACTGTATTGCCCACTCTCCCACCTCATGCCTATTGTCGCTGATGCACGTGGTGAGCGTCAACGACGGTGAAACGCTTGCCACGCGCGGATTTTCATGCGTCCGGGTGTCATTAACGCAATAAATAGACGTTCTTACCTGCCAATCGCACCTCTGCTTGTGCCATCAGGGGTCGTCCATTGAAGGCAAGGTCAGGCAGGCGGTCGGGATTCAGGAGGATGAGGTCGCTGCCGCGCGGGGTGGTGACGGCGAAGGCGCCGGCGCGGAAGAGAGGGGCGTCGTTATCGAGGGGGAGCGTCTCGATGGTCACTTCAGGCTGCGCGCCGCGGAAGGGGTAGAGCAGCACGGTGACGCCGGTGGCGCCGCGATATTCCACGGGCATCCAGCGGCGGGCGCGGAGGTAGTGGCGTTCAGGATAGCGCGCATTGGCAGGGGATTCTTCGCCGGCAAAATCGGCGCCCGTTTCCAGCCGGCGCAGATAGGGGTGCGGCGCAAAGGCCAGCAGACAGGCGGCTTCTTCGCCGGTGGTGCGCGCGATTCCGGGAGCCAGCACGGTGAAGGGACGCGGGCTGTGCCAGTTTTGCGTGACGCTGAAGTTCGGTCCCTCGTTGTTCGTGTTCGTTTCCCAGGCGACGTCGCTCACCAGCAGATAGCCGGGATCCTTGACGAAGACCACCGTCCGCCGGATGGCGATATCCACCGTTTGCGGCTCGCGCCAGTTCGCCCGATAGGCGCCGTGCCAGGCAGTGAAGATATCCACCTCCGGCGTCGAATGCCACTGCGGATCGCGTCCGCCGCGGGCGGTAAAATCCGGATGGCCTTTCCAGGTGCTGCCGGAGAGCCGGTTGTCCGTGTCGGGACCAGTGCGGTCCACGTTATCGTAATGCATGCCGTCAATGGTGAGCTGATTATGGCTCTCCGGCGCGCGGAAGAGGATGGTCAGTCCCTCGCCATAGCCGCCAAAGCGCCCCAGTTCTTCCAGCAGCGGCTTGCCGAAGGCCCAGAGATTCAGACTGAGGGTATCCATGTGCGAGTGCCAGCCGGCGAACGGGCCGAAGGAGATGTTGGCGTAGACGGCATCGCGCGCGCCGCCATTGCGCAACACGGCGTAGCCGGACGGTTTCAGATAATACGATTTGCCGCGGTCCACGCCCAGGTTGCGGGCTGTGCCTGCTGGGAAAAAGGCCAGCGCTTCATCGAGCAGGTGACTGCCGTCTTGCAGGTGGCCGTCGCCATACGCGGGCATCGTTTCGGTCGGTCCCAGCGTTTTGGCA
>JAKIYB010000079.1:5012-12207 GCA_022708765.1 Armatimonadota bacterium
CCGCTCGCAGGAAGCGGGCGTCATCCTCGCCCAGTCCGCCGTGCCGTTGCGCCACCTGGTAGGCATCGGTGATGCCGCGCAGGCTCATGGCGCCGTACCCCCAGCAGCGTTCCTTGTGCCCGCCGTCGGCGTAGAAGTCATCATCCAAATGCGCATTCAGATATTGCCGCGCGCGGCTTTCCCACGCGGCGCTCTCGCGGAATTCCGGGAAGACGCGCGCCAGCGTGAGCAGCCCGCTGCAGCCGACGATCTGCCAGTTGCCGCCATGATAGCCGGTCTGCAGGTCGTGAAGCGACCTCGCGAAGCCGAGGAAGAGCTTCATGAACGCCTCATGCGCCTCCGTCGGCAGATCTCCGGCCTCCAGCAACGCCGCATACATGGGCAGCAGCACGGTGGTTTTCGCCCACGCGCCCAGTTCATAATAAACCAGATGCAGACCGGGGTAGGGGTGGCGCAGGTTGTTGCGCGCGCGATAGTAGCTGGTGACGATATCGAGCAGGCACTGACGCATGGCGAGGTCGCCGGTGCGCAGCAGATGGCGCGTGCCGACAGCCAGCCAGCCCAGGTAATGGAAGCCGTACTTATCGGTATTGGCGAAATCCCAGTCAATCTCCGGGCCGAACTCCACCACGGTGGTGTGCCAGGTGGTGATGCGGTGGCGCTGCAGATCCGCTGCCGTTTGCCCTGTATCAGCTTCCAGTTCCGTCAAAGCATCTTTGGCGCTGGCAAGCTCGCTCGTTAGCGCCCGCCGGTGGTGCTCAGCCAGATGCGCATACGCCGCTGCCATTTCGCCGGCGCGGCCCAGGCGAATCGCCGCCGCCAGTGCCGACTCTCCGCGTACCGCGCGCATCGCCGACCAGAAATTCCGCTCGCTGATATCACAGATACGTTTGGCGCATCGAACGTTCGGCATTTTGCACCTCCTTCGTGTCGGATACACTTCGGCGAGGCGGGAGGAAAACCTTGCCATGAAGAAAATGCGATGACACTCGCTCGCGGTGACCGTGTTTCCGTGGGAAGGCACTCTTGCCGGGTGAGAGCTGTGGTTGGGTGGGGGCGGGCTGATACGGGTGGAATTACGGCGCGTGTGAACGAGGTGAGGGCTTATTATCGTAAGAAAAGAGGGGAGGCATCTTTCACAATCGTTACGTGTGCCCGCGGTGTTACCTTACTGCCGTTCCAGCGTGAAAGTGTCAATCACCGTGTCGTCCTGCTTGTAGGTGGTGATAGTGGCGGTTGCTCCGGTTACTTCGACGACCAGGTAGTTTGGCTGGTCGAGGGGATTGTAGAAAAAGGCGTGCAGGGGGTGGGCTTTCAGGTCGCGGTAGACCTTCACGCCGCCACGGCCGGTTGTCATGTAGATGGTGCCATTCGCGGCGCGGGCGTTGTTTTTCAGCGGATGGGTGCGCGCCACGCCGTGGTCGTGACCGCTGAAGACCACGTTGACATTGTGCTTTTCCAGCGTGGGGCAGAAGGTATTGCGGATTTGCGCGTTGCCGCCGCCGTGGAGGTGGTACGGTCCTTTGTGCAAGAAGGCGAACTTCCACGGCGCGTTGGTGTTGTTCAACTCGGTGTTGAGCCACTGGCGCTGAGGGGTGAGAATATCACCCGCGGCGCGTTGTTCGCCCTGCTGGCTGTCAAGTACCACCAGGTGCGCCAGACCAGCGTCGAGGCTATAGACCTGGTTCTTCTGTTTGTCCGGACCGTTTTGCGGCAGGCGAAGCTGCGCGTGCCAGTAGGGACGCCAGGCGGTGCCGATGGGATAGCACTCATGGTTGCCCAACGCGGCCATCACGGGAATAGTATCAATGACACCTTCGCCGGCGGCGAACCAGGCATGCCACTGCCCGGCGCTGGCCCCGGTATCCACCAGATCGCCGACGTTCACCATGAAGCGCGCATCGGGATGCGCGGCGTAGGCGTTGCGGAGCGTTTTGCGCCACTGCGGATAGGGCGGGATGCTCTGGCTATCGCCGAAGACGAGGAATTTGATGCTGGCGGCGTCGGGGTCGGCGGTGGTGAAGGCGCGAGTCGCGCTCCATTGCCGGCCATCGCCCACGCGATAGGTATAATGGGTATTCGGCGTCAGGCCGGTCAGCGTGACGGAATAAAGGCGCCAGACGCCGGCGTCGGTACGCAGGCTCGTTGCCGTCGCGATGGCTTGCCGCGCGGCTTCCGTGATCGCCTCGCCTTCCTGATACCAGACCACGCCCGCGGCAGCTTCCGCGGGTGCGCGCCAGGTGACGGTGATCGTGGTGGCGGGATCGTCCGTCCAGGTGAGGATAAGGTGATCGGGCGCACCGGGCGCGCCCGAGGCAGTGTTGCCGGCAAGAAGCAGCCACCCGGTGAGCAGGCAGGCGATGATGAACGGGAGATACATAACCTTTTGCATGCGAACGGGCTCCTTCACGGGGGTCTCCAGTATGCCCGAGCGGGGAGGAATGCGTCAAGCGCCGACGCCGATACCGCGAGAAGAAGGCGTTGACCCATTCGTGGCGAATCTCATTTCTCAAGGAGTAGGCATAATGCACGACAGAGAGACAGTCATCCAGGCCTTTCGCGACGCGGGCGAACCGCTGAACGCCGGCAAAGTCGCCGAACTCACCGCTCTCGACCGTAAAGTGGTGGACAAGATCATGGCGGCATTGAAGGATGAAGGGGTGATCGTGTCGCCTAAGCGGTGTTACTGGGCGTTGAAGTAGGGGTGGGTGACCGCGCGACCACGCGGTTCCGCTTGTACGCGAGTGTCCCGCTTTGATGGTGTGAAGTCGGAAACCGCTACTTGTCCGTTGGCAGCATTGTTATCACCGGCCAGCCTTTCGTGAAGTCAATGGTGTATTTTCCTCCGGTCACGGCGTAGGTTATACATTCCGCTTTCTCGAAGTCGTTGGGGGCAGCCAATTTGCAGGCGTTTTCACCTTCCAAAACCAGGTAGGCGCCGGCGAAGTGACGGAGCAGCGCGTGACGATTGCCCAGGGAATGCCCGCTGTTAAGGATCAGTTTCCCGTCCACGTCTTTGGCGCTGATAAAATGCGCATCCACCGCGAGGCCGGCCTCGCGCATATTATTCACCATACGCCGTTTATCGGCAGCCAGGCACGAACCGTCATTCTCTCCGTGGATCACGACGGTTTTACACCGGTTGCCCACTTGCGCCATCGTCGTCAGGTGGGCCGGGTTTCCCAGGTCGCGAATCTCCTGCATGTGCGGCGCCAGATAGGCGGGACTGGCGGGATCGCGGCTGTATCGGGCATTCAAACCGCTGCCGCCGGGCATGTTGAAGGCGATATCGTCCGTCAGGCTGGCCATGCCGGACAGATCCACTATGCAGGCGAAGGTGCGCGGGGCGAACTTATTTGCCATCTGGATGACATTACCCCCGCCGGAGCCTCCGCCGCCATAAATGCGGCGGTGATCGAAGGGGATCTTCAGATGATCGAGCCCGGCATACACGCAGTATAATCCGCGCAGCGCATCCATCGCCTGTAAATACCCGAAGTCATACGGGGTCGGGTCTTTCGGATCATCACCGCTTTGAAAATAATCCACACCGATGAGCACCATGTTGTAATCCGCAGCCAGGGCATCGGAATATGGCGCACCAGAAAAGCCGCGGCCACCCCAGTTATGCAGGATCAACATCAGGCCGGTCTGCTCGCTGATGCTCGCGCGCGCGCCTTTCGGGTACCGGATGTAAACGGTCAACTCGCGCGCCGGTTTCGCCGGATCATCTTGCACACTTAACGTCACTTGCCCGCTCTTCTCCGGCAACACCGGCATGTCACTCGCGCGAGCGATCACGCAGGTCAACAGGATCAGGCATAGATACAGATATCGCATCATCACTCCCCGCTTTCAGGTAGAGCATATCTCCCGTGCTGATTACTCGTCAACCGGGAGCGCAGTCTCTGATGAGGCGAGGCACGGACCATCATGGGTGGCTGATTGTCACCCGTCGCATCTATCCGCTCTGTTTTCCGGCATTGATGCCGCGGCACAATTCTACAGAGGCGGACATCGAGAAGTTATACTGGGACGCGGTCATTGACCCTCGCTATCAGGGGTAGCTGGAGTGCGACCTTTGCATTTCGTATAACTTTTCAATGACCGCGTCTGTAACAGCGTGTATTTCCCGCGAGAGGAAAGGAGAGTGCCATGGAGATGCCCAAGCCGCACAAGGAACATCAGTGGCTGCGGAAGTTCGTTGGCGAGTGGACCGCGGAAGGTGAGGGGATTATGGAGCCGGATCAGCCACCGATGACCTGGAAAGGCACGGAGAGTGTGCGCTCGATTGGTGGCTTCTGGGTGATGGGCGAGGGACGGGGCGAGGATCCTGAAGGCGGCGAAGCCATCACGATCATGACCCTCGGTTACGACCCGCAGAAGCAGCGATTTGTCGGCACGTTCTTCGGGTCAATGATGACCAATCTGTGGATATACGAAGGGGTGCTGGATGCGGATGAACGGGTGCTGACACTCGACACTGAGGGTCCGAATATGATGGCGGAAGGGGCATTAGCCCGGTTCCAGGACATCACCGAGTTCGTCAGCGACGATCACCGCATCCTCACCTCGCGCATGCTGGACGAGAATGGACAGTGGCACCAGTTCATGACGGCGCACTATCGGCGAAAAACATAGGACTGAGGCTGACGTTCTTCACCCGCCGTGAGGCACTTTTCATAGGAATGGGAGATGACGCGGGCGTCACTCCCCTTCGCAAAAGCCTTGGGGCACAGGCAGGTTCCCTGCGTGGCGCACTACTAACATGCGGGTGCAATTTCGAAGGAGGAGCACGCTGTCCAAATGCTCACCGTTGTATACCGGTGCGCCGGCATCACCATCGGCTTGTCCGATGTCCCTTCATCGGGAGTGGTTGCCGTTCTTGCAGGGAGTCTAGCGCGTGGCATCTTCGCGTAAAAACGGATACGCTACAGCGCCGTCAATCAACGGCTGATAATATCGTGGTCGTCGGTAGGCATTTCCCCAGATCGCTTTCTCGCGGTAGGCGCGCATGCGTCTCAGGTCAAAGTTGGCCATATAGATGCCTTCTTCTTCTCCTGCCTGAAGAAGGCAATGGTCACGCGTTGACCAGGTTCCATTGACTTCTTCGAACACGATGCCGTCAAATGCGATGGAGTGGCCGTTATTTTGTGGGGCGGCATAATTGGCCATCGCCACACCGAGCATGTTTTCGTAAGCACGCGTCCGCAATTGCGCTTTGCGGTTTTCCTCAATGTTGCAGGCGTTGGGCACGAGAATGACCTCCGCGCCATTCAGCATCAGGATACGGGCGCTTTCCGGGAACTCACGATCATAGCAGATCATCGTTCCCACCTGCACCTGACCTTGTGCCGTCTCCAAGGTCGTCACCGGAAATGCGTCACCAGGGGTTAACACCGCTTCCGGGCCGAATTCACAGGTATGCACCTTGGCGTATGTCAGCACCACCTGACCACGGCGATCTATGAGGGAGACGGTGTTGCGCGGGCGTGACTGCCAGCGTTCCAAATACGTGATGGCAATCGCCATGCCAAGTTCCCGCGCTAATGCACGAAAATGGAGCAGGTAGGCGTCTTCACGTTCAACCGCGCATACCAGCCACTGCTGATAAGCATCCGGATCAGTCGGGGTGGCAAAGGTGTAGCCGATGTTCCACATCTCGGGGAACAGGGCGATATCGGCTCCAGCGTCTGCTGCACGGCGACAATAGTCCTCGCCTTTCACCAGATTCGCCTGCTGATCCATGCCACAGGATGCTAACTGCAATAATGCCACGGTTAACTGCATGTCGTCTCGTCTCCTCTTGCGAAAGATATGTTGTCAAAGCCGTCCTTTGTAATTGAGTAAGGTTTGCCGGCTATCCCTGGGTCAGGCAGACCACACACCCCACGGCTGCCGCAATAGCGAACAGTTTGGGGGAGGTGAAGGGCTCGTTGTGCAGCGTCGCGCCAAGAGCACAGGTGACAACAAAACTCATCTGGGTGATTGGAATGGCGATTGAAGCCTCCGCGATGCGTGTCGCCGCCAGCATGAAATAGGTGATGCCGCATACCAGCAAGCCGCTCATCCCGACAAAGCCGGTCATGCGCGTATTGAGGTGCAACGACTCACGGCTCGTGACCGCATAGAGCAATCCCCCCACACCCCAGACAGCACCGTTAATCGCCAGCAGTTCATACATGGGGATGCCATGCGTGCTGGCGAGTTTATACAGAATACCCATCAGCGCACGCAGCACACATGCGGTGATGAGGATGGCAATTCCGAAGGACGTGACGCGTGTGGCCGATGAATTCCCGGCTGGAATTCGTCCGAGCGAAAGGACGGCGGCGGCGCCCAGGGTGATGCCGATCATTTTCCAGAGGGTCGCCGGTTCCTGAAGCCAGAAGAAGCTCAACACGGCCACGACGACCAGATTGAGCCGATAGATTGTTGCCCCGGTGCCGGCCGGGAAGGTGCGAAAGCTCCGCACCAGCAGAATATTCGAGAGAATCGAGACCAGGCCGGCGCCGACGGAGATCGGCCAGTGTGTCCAGGTGACCGACCCGGCGGTGGTCAGGAGCAGTATCCCGAAGAAGACGGTCCAGACGAGGCCGACGCCGCCGAGAAAGAGTCCGAGCGATTGCCGCGCGCCATTCGTGTATTGTTTAAAGACGAAATCGTTGACGCCCGCGAAGAGCATGCTCACCAGTGCATACGCGATGCCCATCAGTTATCTCCACCGGCGAGTTTGGCGAATACGCGATCGAGCCGTGCAGCACCATAAAGAACTCTTCCCCTTCGTGGGGAAGACGCTCTTTGCGCGCATCGCCGACCGGCACTTCGACGAGGAAGGGCTCCATGAGTTTCTGGGGACGCGTGTGCGCCAGAGCTTCGTAGACCAATTTGGAGTGCGGATGGTCGCGTTGAATGCGCGTGCGCTCGGTTTTCCGCACGACCACCACATTCGGCTTCTCGTCGAGTCCGATCAACAGGTCGGCCGTGGTGGTGCCCAGTGCGTTGGCGATGCGCGCGAGTGACGGCAGCGACGGGGTGATGCGGAAGTTCTCGATCTTCGAGAGCATGCTTCGGGTCAGCCCGGTCTGGTCCGCCAGTTGCTGCAAGGTTAATCCCCGATCTTTCCGCACACGCCCGATACGTTGCGCCAATGCGACGAGATTCATCAGTTTACCTCATTTCACCAGGACTCGAG